>NZ_JAKJSY010000060.1:0-32588 GCF_050337445.1 Vibrio minamisatsumaniensis
AATCAACTGTATTTATTTCTCATATGCAAATTTATATGGTGTTCTTTTCTGTTGACTTGCAGCTCACTGAGCGTTTCGTCATTATGCGCGACTATTTTAAAGATGGATTGGCAGCATGGAGCTGTAACATTCCTGTAAACACAACATAAATTCATAAATATAATTAAGGATTGTCTGTGAAACAGAGTCTAAAACTAACAGATATAATGGCATTGGGCTTTATGCTTTTTGCGTTTTTCTTAGGGGCGGGTAACATTATCTTCCCACCTCTCGCTGGCCAATTGGCGGGTGATCACTTTCTTCCCGCTATGTTTGGTTTCTTGCTGACCGCCGTTGGTCTGCCGTTAATCACGATCGTAGCGGTGGCAGTGGCTGGTGGCTCTTGGGGTCACTTAACTCAAGATCTTCCTAAGAAAGCTGCAACCATTATGGCTGTGCTGATCTTTATTATTATCGGTCCTGCATTTGCTGCACCACGTACTGGCCTTGTGGCCTATGAGATGGCGGTGAAACCATTATTCATCGATGCCTCTCACGCTCACCTGACTCTCTTTTCGATTACATTTTTTGTCGTAGCGATGTTCTTCTCATGGTCGCAAGGTAAGCTTATTGACGTCATTGGTAAGGTACTAACACCGGCACTGTTCGTTGGTTTGGTGGTACTGGCGATTGCTGTATTTGTTAACCCCCAAGGCGATATTCTTGCGGCTCACGGTGAGTACATCACTCAACCGTTAACCAAAGGCTTCCTTGAAGGCTATAACACCATGGACACTTTTGCTTCTTTAATGTTTGGTATGTTGATTGTTGACGCGATACGCAGCAAGGGCATTACTGATCGTGCTGCGACGACTAAGTATCTAATTAGCGCGGGTTGTATTGCCGCTGCGGGTCTTGCGTTTGTTTACATCTCTCTATTCTTCCTGGGGGCAACCAGTGCAACAGTCGCTGCGGGAGCCGATAACGGTGGCACGATCTTAAGTCTTTATGTTCAATCGTTGTTTGGTCCATCAGGCCAGCTAGTGCTTTCTGTGATCGTATTACTGGCGTGTCTAACTACGGCGATTGGCCTGATATCAGCCTGCTCGGATTACTTTAGCTCGCTAACGCCTCTGTCTTACAAGACTTGGGTCATCATTAACGGTGTGGCTTGTGCAACGGTAGCCAATGTGGGGCTTTCTCAGCTGATTTCTCTGTCGGTTCCTGTGCTATTTGCACTGTACCCAGTCGCTATCGCTTTGGTAGCGCTGACATTCTTGCGTCGCCGTTTCCCTAATCCAAAAGCGGCGTACCGCGTAGTGGTATTAGTGTCACTGCTGTTTGCTCTTATTGATGGCGCTAAAGTAGCGGGTGTAGACGTGTCTGCACTTAAGATGCTGCCACTGTTTGAGATCGGTATGGGTTGGTTGCTTCCGACCGTGGCAGCCATCATCTGTATGTTCTTTGTTGGCAAGTCAACAGAACAAGAGATGGCTGAAGAGACGGTTTAATCTTCCGTTGAGATTAGATTGCTTTGCGAGATGAAATAGAAAAGGCCTCATGACTTGGCAGTCATGGGGCCTTTTTGTATTCTGTTGAGTCAACGCGCCATTTTGATGAATGCTTAAACCTAGCACTCTGAATGGATAGCTTTCTATCGAACGAATGGATTGCTATTGAACGGATATCTTTCTATTGAACTGATAGCTTTTCACTGTATTCGACCAGTACTTGCTCCACCCAACTTGCAATGCGTTGATCGCTGAGTTCATACTGTGAATCTTCATCCAGAGCTAAACCAACAAAGTGAGATTGGTCTTCCGTTAACGCTTTAGAGGCTTCGAACTCGTAGCTGTCATCATTCGGCCAGAAGCCAACAAACTCTGCCCCCGCGGTTTTCAGTTCATCATGCAATAGGCCCATTGCATCTAGAAACCATTCGCCGTAGCCTTCTTGGTCACCTAAACCAAACAGAGCCACAACCTTGCCTTTCATTGGCGTGGTTGCGATGTCTTCCCACAACTCATTCCAATCTTCTTGAATTTCACCGAAATCCCAAGTTGAGATGCCCAGTAACAAAAGGTCGTAGTTCGCCATCAATGAAAGCGGAGTCTCTTTCACGTTATGGATATCAACTAGGTCTTCACCAATAATGCCACGAATCTTCTCAGCTGCCATTTCGGTATAGCAGGTGGTTGAGCCGTAAAATAATCCAATTTTCATAGCAAACGTTCGATTTTAATTTCAGATGGCGAATTCTAACCATAAATCGCCTTCGATTGCAGCGATTATCCACTCAAGTCGTAATTTTTATGGCATTCATATTTGCTCTGGCATACTCTCAAAACAGTTTCCAATATTGTGAGTAACGCTATGCAGTCGCCTCAAGGGCAGAGCGCAGACCACGGTCTCGTTGAGCAGTTTTTAGATGCTATGTGGATGGAGAGAGGGTTGTCCGAGAATACCCTCGTTTCTTATCGTAATGATTTATCCAAACTCCTGACGTGGATGGAAAAGCACAATTATCGCCTGAATTTTATTAGTCTTTCAGGGCTGCAAGACTATCAAAGTTGGTTAGCCGATGCCGATTTCAAGCAGACTTCACGTGCTCGTATGTTGTCGGCGATTCGCCGCTTGTTCCAATACTTGCACCGCGAGAAAGTGAGAGGCGATGACCCAAGTGCCTTGTTGGTCAGCCCTAAACTGCCACAACGTCTGCCGAAAGATTTGAGTGAAGAACAAGTTGATGCCTTGCTTGAATCGCCGGATCCCAATGATCCTATTGAGCTTCGCGATAAAGCGATGCTTGAGCTACTTTATGCCACGGGTTTACGTGTTACTGAATTGGTCAGTTTAACGATGGAAAACATTAGTTTACGTCAAGGCGTTGTGCGTGTGATTGGTAAGGGGGGCAAAGAGCGTTTGGTTCCGATGGGTGAAAATGCTGTAGATTGGATAGAGACTTTTATTGAACAAGGTCGCCCACAATTACTCGGTGAAAAGAGTTCTGATGTCGTTTTTCCCAGTAAACGTGCTAAGCAAATGACCCGCCAGACATTCTGGCACCGAATTAAGCATTATTCGGTTATTGCTGGTATTGATACTGAGTTATTATCGCCACACGTATTAAGACACGCTTTTGCGACGCATTTACTAAACTATGGTGCTGATCTCAGGGTTGTACAGATGTTACTTGGACATAGTGACTTATCAACCACCCAAATTTATACTCATGTGGCGACCGAAAGGCTGAAGCAAATTCACGCTCAGCATCACCCTCGCGCTTAAATCTATTTATTTTAAAGGTGAACTTAATGAGCGTATTACGCCGTCTTCCTTTGTTAGTGCTTCCTCTGATGATTACTGCATGTAATGCATCAGAAGCGAAGGTAGAAACAACGTCAACAGCCGTAGAAGCCGTTCCTGCTCAAGTGATTGATACGGCAGCGTTAACCAAGCGTTTTGAAAAAATCGGTATTAAGGTCGATAAGATTATCCCTTCGGATATTGATGGCCTGTTAGAAGTTCAAACCAACAGCGGCATTATCTTTTCTTCTCCAGAGGGGGATCACTTTTTAGCCGGTACCTTATACTCTTTGGATGACAACGGTAAATTCAGTGATGTTCTGGCTGAGCGTCAAGCGCCACTCAATGCGAAAAAGGTGGCGGCATTGTCCGATACCGTTATCGAATATAAAGCTGATAATGAAAAGTACATCGTGACCGTGTTTACTGATATTACGTGTGGCTACTGTGTTCGTCTGCACAGCCAAATGCAGGGCTACAACGATCTGGGTATCACCGTTCGTTACATGGCTTACCCACGCCAAGGTCCGACCGGGCAAGTGGCAGAACAAATGGCCGCCATTTGGGCTTCTGATGATCCAAAATCAGCGATGCACAATGCTAAAGTCGAGCGTCAACTGCTATCGTCAAATCAAGATCTTACCGAGCAGAAAAAAATCATCGCGAAACAATATCAACTGGGGCGTGAACTGGGTATCAATGGCACTCCTGCTATCGTATTACCAAGTGGTGAGTTGGTGAGTGGTTACTTACCACCCGCGCAGCTGCTTCAGCGTTTAGAGCAGTAAGCTTTGTATCGAGCCGTGATCTTCGTTTCGAGTAGAACGGTTCACCGTCGTTATCGTTAAGTATTTCCCATGTTTTGATTTAAGGAGTGGCCTGATTGATATCGGGCCCATTGTTATATGATAGAGATCCAACGCCGTCCTGAGGCCGACATTTCAGTCTTACCTGCTCATTTACCTGACTTGTTAAAGCGCATTTATGTGAGTCGCGGAATCGACAGTGCCGACCAACTAGAGACAGCAGCGAAAGGCTTGCACTCTTATCAAAAACTGGGTGGCATAGATGCAGCCGTTGAGCTGTTGTTCAAAGCCATTCAACAGCAAAAGCGCATCATCATTGTGGGTGATTTTGATGCCGATGGCGCGACCAGTTCTGCGTTGTCTGTTTTAGCGTTACGTATGCTTGGCAGCGCTAACGTCGATTATCTGGTACCCAACCGTTTTGAAGATGGCTATGGTTTGAGCCCTGAAGTTGTCGAACAGGCGATCGAGCTTGGTGCTGAAGTGATCATGACGGTTGATAACGGTGTCTCTTCGATTGAAGGTGTCCGTTTCGCAAAAGAAAAAGGCTTAGAAGTACTTGTTACCGATCATCACTTACCGGGCAATGAACTGCCAATGGTCGATGCGATGGTCAATCCCAACCTTGAGAGCTGTGCTTTTCCTTCGAAAGCCTTAGCGGGTGTTGGCGTCGCTTTTTACCTGATGATGGCATTGTGTGTTCACATGCGTAAGTTAGGTTGGTTTGCAGAGCGCGGCATGACAGAACCTAAGTTGATGGAACTGATTGACCTTGTGGCGTTGGGTACGGTTGCCGACGTGGTGCCACTTGATGAAAACAACCGAATCTTGGTGCATCAAGGCTTGCAACGTATTCGTGCGGGCAAAGCTCGTCCGGGTATTCAAGCTTTGATCGAGATAGCCAAGCGAGACGCAAAACGTTTGGTGGCGTCTGATTTTGGTTTTGCACTGGGCCCGCGTATCAATGCGGCGGGTCGACTGGATGACATGTCGTTTGGTGTTGAGCTGCTGATGAGCAATAACATCCACGCCGCGCGTCGCATGGCGAGTGAACTGGATGGCTTGAACCAAACACGTAAAGAGATCGAAGAGGGCATGAAACAAGAAGCGATGGCCTTTTGTGAGCGGCTTGAATTTGGTAAAGACGACCTACCTTCGGGTTTAGCCCTGTTCCAACGTGATTGGCACCAAGGTGTGATTGGAATCTTGGCTTCGCGCATCAAAGATAAATACCATCGCCCAGTGATTGCGTTTGCGGATGGTGGGGAAGGCAGCATTAAGGGCTCTTGCCGCTCGATTCCGGGGCTGCACATGCGCGATGCGCTAGACAGAATCGATACTCAAAATCCGGGGTTGATCTTGAAGTTTGGTGGTCATGCAATGGCGGCTGGCTTAACCATCATGGAGAAAGACTTCGAACGCTTCAGCAAGCTGTTCAATGATGTTGTGAAGAATGAACTTGGAGAAACAGCACTGAAGGGCATTATCTTGTCTGATGGTGAGTTGTTACCAGAAGAGTTCTCGATGCACACCGCTGAAACGCTGCGTTCTGGTGGTCCATGGGGACAAGCTTTCCCTGAGCCGATCTTCGACGGTGAGTTTAAAGTGCTGCATCAAAAGCTGGTGGGTGAAAAGCATCTAAAGTTAATGCTCGAACCGCTCTACAAAGGTCATCCTACTAATGTGATGATTGACGGTATTGCCTTTAATGTCGATTTACGTCGCTGGCCTGATGCTTCGGTGAAAACTGTACGCCTCGCATTTAAGCTCGATATTAACGAGTTTCGCGGCAACCAATCGTTGCAGTTGATGGTTGATCACATCGAAGCGAAGTAGTGCTTTTTAGGCTCAATAACGCTCGTCATATAGCGCTAAATTCATCAAGCTCTGTTCATAAACAGGGCTTGTTTTCCTTTCTTCCCTTACAAATTTTACGTGTTTTTTCAGCCTGTCTATTTTATATCCCATTAAGTTGTTGAATCTTGGTTTTCCTCTCTAAAAAATTCTGTATCTCCGTCACACTTTTAAGTACAATTCTTCGGTTAAATTCTACTCATAAATGATGAGCTAAAATGTTTGAAATCAATCCTATAAAAAACCGTCTGCAGGATGTGTCTGAGCGCACACATATCCTGAGGGGGTATCTTTGACTATGACGCTAAGAAAGAGCGTCTAGAAGAAGTAAACGCAGAATTAGAACAACCGGATGTATGGAACGAACCTGAGCGTGCTCAAGCGTTAGGTAAAGAACGTTCTGCATTGGAAGCCGTAGTAGAAACGATCGACCAACTTGACCAAGGTGTTGAGGATGTTGACGGCCTATTAGAGCTTGCGGTTGAAGAAGAAGATCAAGAAACGTTCGATGAAATTGAACCAGAACTGGCCGAGCTTGAAGCTAAGCTAGAGAAGCTGGAATTCCGTCGTATGTTCTCCGGTGATCACGATGCATCAGATTGCTACATCGATTTACAGTCAGGTTCGGGCGGTACAGAAGCTCAAGACTGGACGTCAATGATGTTGCGCATGTACTTACGTTGGGCAGATTCGAAAGGCTTCAAGACTGAAGTGATCGAAGTGTCGGATGGTGATGTTGCTGGCCTTAAAGGCGCAACAGTACGTATTTCTGGTGAGTACGCTTACGGGTGGTTACGTACAGAGACAGGGGTTCACCGTTTAGTTCGTAAGTCACCATTTGATTCAAGTGGTCGTCGTCATACTTCGTTTGCTTCTGCGTTTATCTATCCTGAGATTGATGACAACATTACGATCGACATTAATCCTTCTGATTTACGTATTGACGTATACCGTGCTTCTGGCGCGGGTGGTCAGCACGTCAACACTACAGAATCGGCGGTACGTATTACTCACGTTCTGACCAACACTGTGGTTCAGTGTCAGAATGACCGTTCGCAGCATAAGAACAAAGATCAAGCGATGAAGCAGCTACGTGCTAAGCTTTTTGAACTTGAGATTCAAAAACAAAATGCGGAAAAACAAGCGAGCGAAGAAACGAAATCAGACATCGGTTGGGGCAGTCAGATCCGCTCTTACGTACTGGATGATTCTCGTATCAAAGATTTACGCACTGGCATCGAAAACCGTAATACTCAAGCGGTTCTTGACGGTGATTTAGACAAATTTATTGAAGCTAGCCTGAAATCAGGTTTGTAAGCTTTATCAACTATTAAGCTTTACCAATAATATTGGTAAAAATGCCTATATTTGCAAAGATATAGCGGTCCAAATTATAAAAGCAGGGTACATCTCTAATGACTGATGCTGTTCAAAACGAAAACGTACAAGACGCTTCTTCACCTGAAGAAAATAAACTCATTGCTGAGCGCCGTAGCAAGCTGGATCACATCCGCCAAAACTGCAAAGCAAATGGTCACCCAAATGATTTCCGTCGTGAGCACCTAGCTGGCGATCTTCAAGCGGAATTCGGTGAGAAGACGAAGGAAGAGCTAGAAGAGCTTAACCACATCGTTGCGATCGCAGGCCGTGTTATGGCGAAGCGTGGTCCATTCCTTGCGATTCAAGAAACTTCTGGTCGTATCCAAGCATACGCAGCGAAAGACGTACAAAAAGTACTGAAAGAGAAGTACCAAGGCCTAGATATCGGTGACATCATCGGTGTTAAAGGTGCGCTTCACAAATCAGGTAAAGGTGACCTTTACGTGAACATGGAAGAGTTTGAATTGCTGACTAAAGCGCTTCGTCCTCTACCAGAAAAGTTCCACGGTCTCACTGACCAAGAGATGCGTTACCGTCAGCGTTACGTTGACCTAATCGTGAACGAAGATTCTCGCAACGCATTCATCGTGCGTTCTAAGCTTGTATCTTCAATCCGTAACTTCATGAGCGCGAAAGGCTACCTAGAAGTTGAAACGCCAATGATGCACGTGATCCCGGGTGGCGCAACTGCACGTCCATTCATCACTCACCACAATGCACTAGACATCGACATGTACCTACGTGTTGCACCAGAGCTTTACCTTAAGCGTCTAGTGGTTGGTGGTTTTGACCGTGTATTCGAGATCAACCGTAACTTCCGTAACGAAGGTCTATCTCCACGTCACAACCCAGAATTCACAATGATGGAATTCTACCAAGCGTACTCTGACTACAAAGACCTTATGGATCTGACTGAAGAGATGCTAAGCACGGTAGCAATGGACGTTTTGGGTTCGACTTCGATGCCTTACGGTGACGAAACGGTTGAGTTCGGTGGCACTTATGCTCGCATGAGCATGTTCGATGCAATCAAACACTACAACCCTGAGCACGCTGAGATTCAAGCGTTGACGGAAGCAGACCTACAAGACCGTGACAAGATGGTTGCTATTGCAAAATCTGTACACGTAGACGTAGAAACGTTCTGGACATGTGGTCAGCTTCTAGAAGAGATCTTTGGTGAAACGGCTGAGCCTCAGCTAATTCAACCAACGTTCATCACTGGTTACCCAGCGGACATCTCTCCTCTAGCACGTCGTAGCGATGACAACCCATTCTTCACTGACCGTTTTGAGTTCTTCATCGGTGGTCGTGAAGTTGCGAATGGTTTCTCTGAGCTTAACGATGCACAAGACCAAGACGAGCGTTTCAAAGCGCAAGTTAACGCGAAAGACGCGGGTGATGACGAAGCGATGTACTACGATGCAGACTACATTACGGCACTAGAGCACGGCCTACCGCCAACAGCGGGTCAAGGTATCGGTATCGACCGTCTAGCCATGCTATTTACAAACACGCACACAATCCGTGACGTGATCTTGTTCCCGGCAATGCGCCCACAAGCGTAATTCTCGCTTATAGGGCGTAACAGCCCTGCTTATTTTAAAAGTCACCTTCGGGTGACTTTTTCTGTTTTTATGGCTTTAAAACCTCGTCTACCCCGCACTCTTAATTCGAAAAATGACTATTTCTGACTTAGTCTTACTATTGAGACAAACATCTAGATAGTCTCACTCCCATACGATTCGGTGCTGGAGAGACGCTGATGGCACTTTATAGAGTGATGGATCGTTGAACTCGTATAGGCCTAATTTAAATAAAAACAGAACAAGGAAGAAGGATGGGGACTCAATTTAAGATGGATGCCTCACCAGGTTCTCTCATCGTCGTGGGTGGTGCGTACGAACCCTGGTTATCAGTATTAGAGCAAGTCGGTTGGCAGTGCAATCAGTGTGCCGATTTACGAAAAGCCGATGCCATGATTGCTGATATTGGTCCATGTATTGGTATTGTGGATCTTAGTCATGATGAATTCAGTCTCAACGGTATTGCTAACCTTGTGAGCAATAACAAACCGGTGAGATGGCTCGCTTTTATCCGAGAGTCACAACTGAGTTCTGATACCATTTGCCAGTTTATTGTGAATTTCTGTATCGATTTTTTCACGGCGCCCATTCCAGATGCGCAGCTATTGAGTACCATGGGACATCAATTGGGTATGCTCAAGCTTGAACAAAAAGTATGGCCGAATTACGGCATCAACAACAATATGGGGTTGTTGGGTGACTCTGTGGCTATCAAGCGTTTGAGAGATCAAGTGAGGCGTATTGGCCCGACCGATGTCAGTATTTTAATTTACGGAGAGAGTGGGGCTGGTAAAGAGACGATTGCCCGCTCCATTCATCAAAACTCATCGCGAGCGCACAAACCATTTTTAACGGTTAACTGCCGTGCCTTGTCAGAGATGAGAATAGAGGCCGAGGTGTTTGGTATTTCAGCCCAACCTGTGATAGCGGCATGTCTGTTAGAAGAAGCCGATGGCGGAACCCTGTTGCTTAATGATGTTCTAGCCATGCCACGCAATCAACAATTGAATTTGTTACGCTTTTTGCAAGAGGGTAAGATTGAAACTACGAATGGACCTAAATCCGTCGATGTGCGTATTCTGGCTGCAAACTCCTCTGATATCGAAAAATCGTTGATCGAGGGGGATTTCAATGAAGAGCTCTACCACTATATTAATGTTCTGCGTATTCATGTCCCGAGCTTGAAAGAGCGCGGTAGTGACATATCCGTATTGGCGAATCATTTTTTGCGTGCATACTCGAAAGAGTTTAATGCTCAAGCTAAACGCTTTTCTGATGATGCTATCCGATCGATGAATCGTTACCATTGGCCGGGCAATGTTCGTGAACTGATGAACCAAATTAAACGTGTGGTCTTGATGTCGGATACGATGATCATTGACGAGCATCAACTCGAATTACCAAAACAGAATGATGAACGCCGAAGCTTGAAGAGTATTAGAGAAAGCTCAGAGCGCGATGCATTGTTAATGGCTTTGGAATCATATAGCGGTCAAGTGTCGCAGGCTGCTAAGGAGCTTGGCGTATCACGGGCAACGATGTACCGTTTATTGAATAAACACGGCCTTATTTCTGAGGGGGTTGTGTAGACTCTTTCTCGATGATTTTATTCAGTCACTGTAAATGAAAAGCCATGTATCTACGTGTTTTTTTTGTTTCTGAAGGATAGTCCGTTGTTTTCTAGATCAGCCCTAAGAGAGATATGCTGTAATTGTATATAATCATAGTGAATATTTTATATGTAAATGAATATGAAACTAATATTTCAGGAGAATGCATTGTTTTAAAAATGTTAACTAATTAGCGGTTGAATAATATACTCACTTGGTTAGACTTTAACCGTGAAAGCAAATATTTAACAAAGACTTGTCTGCTTTTATTACCCCATTTTTTTTTTGGATTTTTTAGTTAGTTTGGAGGCGCAAATGAAACATTTCGATTTTATACAGCATATTTGCGCGTCGTTTGATCCGTGTACTGACATGGTGACTGATATGTCACAAACATCAGCCATGGCCGATCGAAACATTCACGATAAACCTAACTAACAGATCCGTACCCTTATTTGGCTGCGGAAAAATAGCAGCTAAGTGAGAAGCCCTCATACTATCTAACACGCTATTTTTCCTCAGTTGATTCAACAACTGGAGAGTTATTATGCGTCACTCAGTATATTTAAAATTAGCAACAGTCCTAATCCGTGCCGATCTTCGTCGTGAAGAGCGTGAATGGCAACGAAAAGTTCGTCGTAGTTCATATGATCTGCCGTGGAACAATACTCACTTATTAAGAGATATTGGCCTTGAAGCTGACGGTCGACCGATTGGTTTTTCTGAGCCAGAAGTCGTCACTATTGAACGTCGAGTACGTCACCTTCGTCGTGTCTTAAGTGCGCGAATACCGACGTAATCTACGGGGTTGATAGCACCATTCAACCCCTAAGATAAGTCACAGTGATAGTTATGGCGTCGAACGTGCAAACTTTTGAACTAGAACTGGCCAAAAAAGAGAAGCGCTTGCTTCTCTTTTTGGCTTTTTTAAGCTGTTATCTAGTAAAGGAAAAGAGTTCTACTACGCTTTATAGAGCAAGGGAGGCTGGCTATGCAAATGCATCAATTAGACATGTGGTTACATGGCGACCACAAAGACTCTTATCAAATCCCCAAGGTGTACGTTATTGGCTGTTCTGATATCTCAGAATATCTGCTGGCGGTGGAGTACAAACACAAGCTAGAACCGGTAAAACAAGATAATGAGCCGCTTCATTTTGGATCTTTAGATCAAGTGAAAGAGGAGTTACTTCGGCTCGGTTTTGAAAAGGCTTATCTTCGTTTACACAACGCATATGACGAGTTTGGTCATGAACCAAGTCAAAGTTACTGTGACATTGAATTAGCGCTTAAACCTCATTAGGGGTATCGATAACGTAAAATGATCCGTGTAAACGAGTTTAGATCATGTTCATTAAGCGTAGTGTGAAGCCAGCAATTTGTGGGTGAATTGAGTTCGTAGATAGAAACCTCGTGGTTTCGTCTTGATGGGCTTTCCACTGGCACCGTAAGCTTCGGTTAACACTCGGCTGTTAGCGGCTTTTGGTCGAAGATGCAGCGCTTCGCCGTGTCTTGCTGTTATCTGCTCAACATGGCCTAATACGATCAACTCCATCAACTCTTCCCAATCTTGCTTCAAGAGTTTGTCTTCAGCTTGGCTCGGTGTCCATAATAAAGGGGATCCTACATGCCTCTCAGCGAGCGGGATCTCTCTTTCTCCCTCAACCGGGATCCACAATACCTTAGACAGCTTGTTTCGAACGTGGCTGGTTTCCCAAGTAATGCCTTGCACACCCATCAATGGCGCGACACAAACAAACGTAGTTTCGAGTGGCTTGCCAGAATAGCCAATCGGGATACTTTTTAGTTCAATACCAAGTTTGGCAAAATCTTGTTCAGGTTTGCTGCCTGCCACCGCACCTAAGTGCCATTCCAACAGTTGCCCGACCCAACCTTTATCACGCTTAAGATCGTTTGGTATCATCATCTCAGCTTCGTTGGCGAGCTCTTTGAAGGTCATTCCGGCAATCGCGTAGGCTCTGTCTAACAGTTCTTGTTGAGTTTGTGGTTCTGGTTTCATAATACAAGGCATGATAAAAAAAATATTTTACCAGAAGTTATCACTATATGACGACTGGTTAATAAATGATCTCTTGATTTCAGAGTGGATCAATCTCATGGTTATCCACAGGACATGAAGGTTACTGATCGAAATATTAATTGGGTGTATAAATAAACAGGGGTTTGTAGTGGATAAAATGCTTGCTAAATGGGGTTCAAAATGAATCTTTCACTCGCTCGTGTGGATAAACACCTGAGTGGTTGATCTTTAACCATACGCTTTTTTGAAAAGATCTTTTGCTATGTTAATGTTTTTAAAAATTTTATTTTTAATTTAAGTTGTTGATTTTTAATTGTTTAAAATAATAGTTTTAGCTTTTCTATTTAAGGTTATGATGAGTCTATGGATTAAACAAAACGATTGCGGTGAATTCTTCACACAGTTATTCACAGAAAAGGTGAATAAATGTGGTCTATGTCTCACTATTGTGTGGGTAACTAGAATTTGAGCAAAACTTATCCATATTCTTAGTTAATATTCATAAATATCGCGCTTATCACGTCACTAAGTTTGCTCCAATTGGGGATATGTGGAAAAATCAGTGTAATTAAAAATTTAGATAGAGGTTGGCCAGTGATAGATGGCGATGGTTACCGATTAAATGTTGGTATTGTAATCTGTAACAACCATGGTCAGGTCTTCTGGGCTAAACGATACGGGCAACATTCCTGGCAATTCCCTCAAGGGGGAATCGATGAAGGTGAAACTCCGGAACAAGCAATGTACCGCGAGTTGTATGAAGAGGTTGGCCTTACTAAAAAGGATGTGAAAATCGTTGCGACAAGTCGTCATTGGTTACGCTATAAGCTACCCAAACGACTGGTTCGATGGGATTCTAAACCTGTCTGTATTGGACAAAAACAGAAGTGGTTTCTTTTACGCTTAGATTGCGATGAGTCGTGTATCAATATGCAGCGTGGAAGTACACCTGAGTTTGATGGTTGGCGTTGGGTGAGTTACTGGTACCCTGTTCGGCAAGTTGTTTCTTTTAAGCGAGATGTTTACCGTCGAGCGATGAAAGAATTCGCGTCTTTAGCAATGCCGTTTAAAGAGCGAAAAATGAAAGGAAAACGCAAATTGCGTAGAGGTTAAGCATGCTCAGTCAACTAAGGGAAATAGTTGAACACGTATCAAGAGTTGAAGATGTGTCGACGGCTCTTGATATTTTAGTTAAAGAGACATGCAGTGCGATGCAGACGGAATGTTGCACCGTGTATTTGGCGAATCATGATATGCAGCGCCTTGAGTTGATGGCAACTCAAGGCCTGATCTTTAAAGGCAGTAGTATTCACATTGGTTTTGACGAAGGTTTGGTTGGCCTTGTTAAAAGAAGTGCTGAACCTATCAACCTTGCACAAGCGTCTGCTCACCCTGCGTATAAGTTTTTTCCAGAACTTGGAGAAAACGTCTATCACTCTTTTCTTGGTACTCCGATTATCCATCGCAAGCAAGTGCTTGGTGTTTTGGTTATTCAACAGAAGTCCCCACGTTTATTCAGTGAGATGGAAGAGTCTTTTCTTGTCACACTCTCCGCCCAACTTGCGGTGATTGTGGCACATGCCCAAACTCAAGGTCATTGGCTGTTAGAGCAACAGAAGCTACCTGCGACTAAAGGTATTGCCGCTTCATCGGGCGTGGCGATTGGTGATTTATGGTGGGATAACACGCAGCCTGAACTCACCGATGTTTATCCTGCTTCGACGCTCAATGTAGAGAGAGAGCATGAGTTGTTGGCGGTTGCGGTTGAAAACGCCCTCAATGACTTTAAGCGAATGCGAAAGCGTTTGGACAGCGAAATCAATAAAGACGCGCTGGCGATCTTTGACCTGTTTACTCACCTACTCAATGATCCTATGTTGCGTAAGGATCTTAAAAATCAGATTCAGAAAGGCGATAAGGCTGATTGGGCATTAAGACAGGTTGTTGAGAGTTATTCGAATCGCTTTGCTCGTATGTCTGATGTTTATCTTCGAGAGAGAGCACAAGATATCCGAGAGCTCGGACAAAGGCTGCTCTATTTCCTTCATAACTCCGAGCATGCACTCCGTACGTTAGACAAGCCCATTATTTTGGTGGTTCGTGAGTTAACGGCTTCGGTATTAGCGTCGATTCCAAAAGAAAAACTGTTGGCCGTAATTTCCATAGAAGGGGCGGCCAACTCACACGCTGCGATCTTATCTCGTGCTCTTGGCATTCCTTCTGTGATGGGAGTTAATCTCAACCTTGTTCAAGCGAATGGTAAGCAGGCGATTGTTGATGGATATAGTGGTGAGATCTTTATTGAGCCGACCCAAAATCTACTCAATGAATACCAAGGATTGATTTTAGAAGAGGGTGAACTCTCTTCTATGGTTAACCGAGAACTCAACTTACCGGCAAAAACGCAAGATGGTCAACCGGTCGAGATCTTGTTGAATGCAGGTTTAAGTGCGGATACTAACATTGCGATCAACCAAGGCGTTGATGGGGTGGGGCTGTATCGAACAGAAATTTCTTTCTTATTACAGCAGAGGTTTCCGTCAGAGGATGAACAGTTTAAGCAGTATCATTCCGTGCTCACGAGCTACCCAGAAAAGCAAGTGGTGATGCGTACGCTTGATATCGGCGGTGATAAAGCCTTGCCTTATTTCCCCATCGAAGAAGACAATCCATTCCTTGGTTGGCGTGGCATTCGATTCACACTCGATCACCCTGATATCTTTATTATTCAATTACGTGCCATGCTACGAGCTAGCTGCAGCAGTCAAAACTTAAGTATCTTACTGCCGATGATTTCCAGCACTCAAGAATTGGATGATGCGGTTCAGCTCATTGAGCAGGCTTATCATGAAGTGCATGAACTGGATAATCGAGTGTGCATGCCTCGTGTTGGTATCATGATTGAAGTTCCGTCAATGCTTTATCTACTGCCGTTCATTGCCGATAAGGTTGATTTTGTTTCTGTTGGTACTAACGATTTAACGCAATATTTATTGGCGGTTGATCGGAACAATTCACGAGTATCTGATGTCTATGAATCCATGCACCCTGCAGTGATCATGGCATTAAAACAAATTCATGATATCTGTAAGCAATATCAATTACCGGTGTGTATTTGTGGAGAGCTAGCGGGCGACCCGATGGGAGCACTATTACTGATTGGCTTAGGGTATGAAACGTTAAGTATGAATACTTCGAATGTGGCCAGAATCAAATATTTGATTCGTCAATCTTGCTTGAGTGAATTACAGGATTTGGCAAATAAGGCACTTTCGAAACCGTATGGTAGTGACATCTATAGTATGATGCTGAACTATTTCGAAGAGCGTAAATTTACAGGCTTCATTCGAGCGGGCAAAAAATAGGATTTAACGTGTCATATGAACTGAT
The DNA here is from genome assembly GCF_050337445.1 of Vibrio minamisatsumaniensis. Taxonomy (NCBI): domain Bacteria; kingdom Pseudomonadati; phylum Pseudomonadota; class Gammaproteobacteria; order Vibrionales; family Vibrionaceae; genus Vibrio; species Vibrio minamisatsumaniensis. The sequence continues at coordinate 15,953 of NZ_JAKJSY010000060.1, forward strand.
AGGTTTGTTAGCAGGCCTTGGGGCTATTGTTGGTGTTTTAGCGGGCTTGCTTGGTATTGGTGGGGGATTGCTGGTGGTTCCTGCCCTACTGTTTTTGCTTCCTAAAGCGGGCATTCCCCAAGAGTTTGCGATGCAAATGGCATTAGCTACGTCGTTATCAACCATCATTGTTACCTCAGGCTCATCTGCGATCAATCATTTAAAATTGGGCAACATTGATATATTTGTTGTGAAGTGGCTGATACCTGGTGTGGTTGTCGGTGGTTTCCTTGGTTCTTTTGTAGCCGACGTGATTCCAGCTCAATACTTACCAAAAGTCTTCGGCGTGATCGTGTTGGTGTTAGCGTTACAAATGCTATTATCGATCCGATCCAAGAGTCAGAAAGTGATGCCGACGCCAGCTAAAACGATATTGTGCGGTGGCGGGATTGGCTTAGTCTCAAGCTTGGCAGGTATTGGCGGTGGGTCGTTATCGGTGCCGTTTCTTAACCATCATGGTGTGGAAATGCGTAAAGCGGTGGGGTCCTCTTCGGTGTGTGGTTGTGTTATCGCAATCTCGGGAATGCTGGGATTCATTTGGCATGGCTCTTCTGTTGAGGGGCTACCTGCGTTGAGTTTAGGTTATGTGTATTTACCCGCTTTGATCGCGATATCTTGTGTCTCTGTTCTGACGACAAAAGTGGGTGCGAAATTGGCGACTCAATTGCCAACCCCAGTATTAAAGAAAGTCTTTGCGGTCTTTTTAATGTTTATAGCAGCCACAATGCTGCTGTAGTGTCTTTTCTGTTAGCTGTTGTTAACCGTTATTTAATTTAGATAGAGAGCCTAGTATGTCTCAGGGTTTTATCGAATACCCAAATATCGATCCGGTTCTTATTGAACTAGGACCAATTTCAGTTCGCTGGTATGGCTTAATGTACCTTGTTGGTTTTATGTTTGCTCTTTGGTTGGCAAATCGCCGGGCTGATAAGCCGGGCAGTGGTTGGACACGAGAACAAGTATCAGATTTACTGTTTGCTGGCTTCCTTGGCGTGGTTGTTGGTGGCCGCATTGGCTATGTACTTTTTTATAATTTTGGCCTTTTCCTTGCTGATCCGCTTTACCTATTTAAAGTGTGGACAGGCGGGATGTCTTTCCATGGTGGTTTGCTTGGGGTTATTACGGCCATGGTTTGGTATGCCAAAAAGAACGGTCGAACCTTCTTCGGTGTCGCGGACATGATCGCACCATTAGTTCCGTTTGGCTTAGGGATGGGACGTTTAGGTAATTTCATGAATAGTGAGCTATGGGGGCGTGTAACCGATGTACCATGGGCCATCGTATTCCCGAATGGTGGACCATTTCCTCGCCACCCATCTCAACTTTACGAGATGGCGCTTGAAGGTATTGTGCTGTTCTTCATCTTGAACTGGTTTATCAAAAAGCCGCGTCCTCTTGGTTCGGTTTCGGGGTTATTCCTAGCTGGATATGGTACATTCCGCTTCCTCGTTGAATACGTACGTGAACCTGATGCTCAACTCGGGTTGTTCGGTGGATTCATTTCTATGGGACAAATTCTATCACTGCCAATGGTTATTATTGGTGTGTTGATGATGGTTTGGGCATACAAGCGTGGTCACTACAAAGATGAATTACCACAACAAACGAAGTAAGGAATTGGTGTGAAACAGTATTTAGATCTCTGTCAGCGTATCGTTGACCACGGTACTTGGATTGAAAATGAACGCACAGGCAAGCGCTGCCTCACTGTGATCAATGCTGACCTTGAATATGATGTTGGCAATAACCAATTCCCACTGGTAACAACGCGTAAAAGTTTTTGGAAAGCTGCTGTTGCTGAGTTACTTGGTTATATTCGTGGTTACGATAATGCGGAAGACTTTCGCAAGCTAGGGACTAAAACTTGGGATGCGAACTCTAACCTCAACGAAGCATGGCTCAATAACCCATACCGTAAAGGTGAAGATGATATGGGGCGTGTTTATGGTGTTCAAGGGCGCGCTTGGGCAAAACCAGACGGCGGCTATATCGATCAACTGAAGAAGATTGTTGACGATTTAACTAACGGTATTGATGACCGCGGTGAGATCTTAAACTTTTACAACCCTGGTGAGTTCCACATGGGCTGTTTGCGTCCATGTATGTACAGTCACCATTTTTCTTTGCTTGGTGACACTCTGTACCTAAACAGTACTCAGCGCTCTTGTGATGTTCCTTTAGGTTTGAACTTCAACATGGTTCAAGTGTATGTGTTCTTGGCTATCATGGCACAAATTACTGGAAAGAAAGCGGGTGTGGCTTACCATAAGCTTGTTAATGCTCATATCTACGAAGACCAATTAGCGCCAATGCGTGATATTCAATTGACACGTGAGCCATTGGCTGGTCCAACGTTCCATATTAACCCAGAGATTAAGTCTCTAGAAGATCTGGAAACGTGGGTGACGATGGATGATTTCTGGGTTGAAAACTACGAGTGCCATGAAGCGATTAAGTACCCGTTCTCGGTGTAATGTCATCCGCTTCGTTTGATTGAAAGGCTGCCTTTGTGTAGCCTTTTTTATTTTTATACTTGGCTTGATTACTATTTGCAAAACCAATAACCTTGGAGGGTCTTTTCTAACCACAGAACAACTATGACTCGCTCGCATTACTTCGTATTGCAACACGACTTTCCTATTGCTTTCTACCCTGATAAAAATCAGTTAGTGATTGATAGTGAAGAGATTCATTTGGAGCCATTACAATCAAGGCTACTCAGCTATTTCATCGAAAAGCATGGGCAAGTGGTTAGCGTTCAACAGATAGCCGTTGATGTGTGGCAAAGAACTCAAGTGTCTGACAACTTGGTTAGACAGGTCATCAGTTTACTGCGCAGTCAGCTTCAGGATAAGTCACGTCCGTATCGCATTATTCAGACCATTCCAAAGCAAGGTTACCTGTTCGATATTGAGATAATTCAGCCTAGCGTTGAGACGACGCCTGTCGCAGAAGTCTCCCTACCGGCGACCAAAGAGGTTGTTGCTAAGTCCAAAAAGAAAACTATCGGCCTTATTACAAGCGCCGTATTCGCGTTTGGTTTGATCGCGATTTTGGCATGGAAAAGTGATGTCCCAACCCATGATACTGTGGTTATTGCTGCCCATCAAAGTGATGTGATCCCCGTTTATATCCATGATATTACGCTCGATTCTGCGAACGATTATAAGATGTCAGAAAGCGTCTATAACTATCTTTTTTATGGGCTGAACTCGGCTACAAACTTATCCGGGTACCACTTTTCTCAGCTATCGAAACAGGGCAAACAATCGGTTGCCAATAATGGTGTTGAACTCAAAAGTTGGCTTAAGAAAAAGGGCGATGACTATACGCTTAGTGTGCTAATACAAAATAATCGCCAACCTAATCAAAGTCAGAAGGTGGAGAAGAGCTTTCGCCAAGATAACTTCTTTAATGCTGTTGGGGATGTCATTCTTGAGATCAAAGCCATTATCGCCCCGATGAGTTCAGAATACGGCGTGGCAAGTCATCGAGTGACCTCTATTGATAGCTATGATGATTGGAGTGTTATTTCTGAGGGGATCTCGCTGTTCTACCAAGGTAAAGGTGGTCAGCCATTTGAGGATATTGCTCTTCAATTGGCAATCATTCGACATCAAGGGCGAGACAATTATCTGGTTAATGCGTTGCTCTCTTATTCTGAATCTTTGGCTTATTTGCAAAACCATAAACAGGAAGACCGCGAGCAATCACTGCAATTAGCGAAGCAAGCCTTCGAGATGAACCCGCGTTGTGATATTGCCAACTTAACGTTGGGTCTTGCACTGTTAATCAACCAACATGCCAATCAAGCTTTCCCTTACCTCTCTTATGCTGCGGAAAGTACCCCGAGCCCAATCAGTTTTTATCTACTGAGTGCCGCAGATAAGCTGTCGGATAATCCAAAAGGTTCGCAATACAACTATCAGCGTTATACCGAAATGAAAAAAGAGCGTAATGGTCAACTGTTTGATCTTATTGACTCTTTATAAAAAACAAACCTTTTCTAAACCATAAAATAGGCTTGCAAGTGAAGGGGGAGGCTTACCGCTGATGGCTATGGCATTTCCGTAGGCTCTCCTTATGTTTACGGGCGGCTTAACATGTTTGATTATTGTTTGAACTCAGACTCGATTGCCTTGCATCAAACCTAAAAACATCGACGGCTACATACTGTTACCTAAATCATTCATTATTTGGGGTACACACATGTTGAAGAAGCTGGCTTTTCAGATCGTTCCAATTCAGATCTTCTTATTCGTCTTTTGGTTCAAGAACGGCTTTGTCGATAAGGTTATGGGCATTTTACTTGGCATTGTCACACCGGATACAGCTTATGCGGGAGACACTTGGGCTGGCTGGAAAGGCTATATTGTAGGAACTTGGGATAAGAGCCAGATCGGTCATGCTCTATTGAGCCCGACTTTCGACGTTATGTTCCCTATTCTGATTATATTGCAATGTATTCCGTTTTTACTGGTTATTCGCTCGGTATTTGCTGGCGAGTTCATGGCCGGAAAAGAACGTCCATGGTTACTTTATGCGGCATTTTCATCTTTGTTTGTGACTAGCTGTATGGTTTTCACGCAAACCATCACAGGCGCAAGCGATGGCCAATATTTGTGGCAGTTTATCGGCTTTAGCATGGTTGCTATCATTTATTTACGTAACGAACAAGGTAAGTAGTCTGCGTTCAAAATCTTCTCTGGATCGAAGACGTCGTAAAGTAAAAAGTAAATAAGTTTACGGTTTACTTACCTCCTACTAACTCATGTTTTTAAGAGTTTGTTCAAAAAGAAAAAGCCCACAACCTAGGTTGTGGGCTTTGTTGTGAGCGTTAAATAAAACGGGACTTTAAGCGGTCAGTGCTAATACAGTACCAGGTAATACAAGGAATATTGCAGTAAGGTAACCAGCTACTACGGCTTTGTTCTTCACCGCCATATCTGAAATTATGTCAGCAGCTTTAACAGGAAGTTCACGTAGGAACGGAATACCGAAGATGAATACCGTAGCCATGATATTAAACACCAAATGCACTAGCGCAATCTGAAGTGCGAATACAGCGAACTCACCAGATACTGCTGTAGCTGCAAGTAGAGCCGTAATACACGTACCGATGTTTGCGCCCAGAGTGAATGGGTAAACGTCACGTACTTTAAGAACACCTGAGCCTACCAATGGAACCATCAAGCTTGTCGTCGTAGAAGAAGACTGAACAAGAATAGTCACGATAGAGCCAGAAGCGATACCGTGGATAGGACCACGACCGATTGCGTTCTTTAGAATCTCACGAGCACGACCCACCATTAGGCTCTTCATCAGCTTACCCATTACCGTAATAGCAACGAAGATAGTTGCGATACCCAGAACGATAAGCATGATACCGCCCGCGGTGTCCCCAAATGTTGATAGTGGCTCTTTAATCGCACTCACGACTGGTTTCGTGATTGGGTTGATGAAGTTGAGTCCTCCCATGCTCATATCACCGGTCGCTAACATCGGTGAGACTAACCAGTGAGAAGTTTTTTCTAGAATGCCAAACATCATCTCTAGTGGTAGGAAGATCATAACAGCCAATAGGTTAAAGAAGTCGTGAATCGTCGCACTGGCGAATGCACGCTTAAACTCTTCTTTACAGCGAACATGGCCAAGACTAACGATCGTATTGGTGACTGTCGTACCAATGTTTGCGCCCATGATCATTGGGATCGCGAGTTCAACAGGTAAACCGCCTGCCACAAGGCCAACGATAATTGAAGTGACGGTACTTGATGATTGAATCAGCGCAGTTGCTACTAAACCTATCATTAAGCCTGCAACTGGGTGTGAAGCAAATTCGAAAAGAACCTTTGCTTGCTCGCCTGTTGCCCATTTGAAGCCTGTACCAACCATTGAAACTGAAAGTAATAGTAGGTAAAGCATGAATGCCAAGTTAGCCCAGCGTAGCCAACGAGTTGTGCTCGAGATAGGCGCAGCTGCAGTAGTAGCTTGGTTCATAATGTTTTCTCCATTGGACCGTTTAAGTCTGTGTTTGGTCTGTGTGTTTAATCTGATCGTGATGTTAGAGGGGAAATATTTCAGTAATATTACATTTTGATTTTAGGGGGGATTTTTTGTGAGGGGTCGCGGTTTAAAAAACAAAACCCCAATTATTGCGATTTTAATTTGTTGTTTTTAAAGGTTTTTTAATTTATTCCTGTTGGGTGATATAGATCTTAAAAGCTAGAAAAAAATTGAAAATAATCATTTTAATCTTACATTGTGAAACTAGATACTTCGAAAAAACAAATGATAAGGTCTAATTACGTTAGGTTTTTCCGAGTTTGTTGAGTGGTGGTGTCATATTTGATATAAAAGGGCATTGACTCTTTTTATTACGGCGCATCTATGTCGCACCTCAACTACAACCATCTGTATTACTTTTGGATGGTCTGCAAGCAAGGCTCTGTTACTAAGGCTGCAGAAGCCTTATTTCTAACGCCACAAACGGTAACGGGTCAGATAAAAGCCTTAGAAGAGCGTATGGATGGCAAGTTGACCAAACGTAATGGCCGCAGTGTTGAGCCTACCGAGTTGGGGCAACTGATATTTAAATATGCCGACCGTATGTTTGGTTTGAGTTATGAAATGCTCGATATCGTGAATTACAGTCAGCACTCTAATATTCTGTTTGATGTGGGTGTGGCGGACGCACTCTCCAAAAGGTTAGTGAGTAAGATATTGATGTCTACGATTCCCCCTGACAACAGCATTCACTTACGTTGTTTTGAATCGACCCACGAAATGTTACTAGAGCAACTCTCTCAGCATAAGCTTGATATGATCTTGTCTGATTGTCCGGTGGACTCGAGTCAAAGTCCGGGGTTATTTAGTAAGAAATTGGGCGAAAGTGGAATGAGTTTTTTCTGTTCCGGTGGTGTTGAAGACGCCAGTTTTCCTGCCGTTTTAGAGCAGAGAAAACTGTTGATTCTAGGAAGCCGCACTTCAATGGGGCGTAAAGTGCTGCAATGGTTTGATCGGCAAGGACTTAAGCCCGATGTTCTCGGTGAATTTGATGATGCGGCATTAATGAAAGTGTTTGCTCGTTATCATCATGACGTTATTTTCTTAGCACCGACGCTGTATATGTCAGAAGTTGAAGAAGACATATCTCTGCAATTGTTGGGCGGTATTGAAGAGCTTAAAGAGGAGTACTATGTCATATTTGCCGAGAGGATGATTCAACATCCAGCAGTCAAAAATGTCTGTGATGCCGATTTTAGTAAATTGTTCGAATGAGGTAGTTTGTTAATCAATTGACATCGACTATCATCACTTCACAATATACCAGAAATATTGATAGCCCGTAGTTGGTGTGAAGGTTGTAGGGATCCAAGCTATGAACTTAAAAGAGATGGAGAAGAACTCAGCGCAAGTTGTGATTCTACTCAAAGCCATGGCCAACGAGCGTCGCTTACAGATCTTGTGCCTATTGCATGGCACTGAATTGTCGGTTGGGGAGTTGTGTCGCAAGTTAGAATTGAGCCAGTCTGCTTTATCTCAACACCTTGCGTGGTTGAGAAGAGATGGATTAGTCGATACTCGTAAAGAGGCTCAAACCGTGTATTACACATTGAGCAGCGAAGAGGTCAAAGCAATGATTCAGTTACTGCATGGCATGTACTGCAAGTAGTTTATGCGGGTTGGGACGGTAATTTCTGACCAGTAATTGACTCGACATAAAGAAGTGTCAGTATTTTCGTCGAACGTGGGAGCCTGTTTGTTGATTCGCGTGTTTGTTGCATTACCTCTTTTTTATTGCTTATCAGCAAGTCGAGTGTCGACTGGTCATCAAAAAAAGCGGCGTGACTCAATATTTAGATATAAAAAAACCGGCCAAGGCCGGTTTTTTCGTTTTGCGTTGTAATCAAATTTCTATTAAAGAGCTTTGATTGCAGCTGCGAAACGAGACTTATGACGTGCAGCTTTATTCTTATGAATAAGGCCTTTAGTCGCCATGCGGTCTAGAAGAGGTGTAACTTCTACAAGAGCAGCAGTTGCAGCTTCTTTATTGCCAGCTTCAATAGCTGCAATCGTTTTTTTCATGTAAGTGCGCATCATAGAACGACGGCTAGCATTGTGCTGGCGACGTTTCTCAGCTTGGATAGCGCGCTTCTTAGCAGATTTACTGTTTGCCAAGGGTCTAACTCCCAAAAACTTAGTTCGGTGACAATTTAAGGGCGAGGACTATCCCTCATTAGCGCTTAATTGTCAAATGATTTGTGCAAAAACCAATCGTAGCCAAACAAACTTTGGTATAGAAAGGTCATCGCGGTTAAGATGGCGGGGATTCTAACAGCATTTTTAGACCAATGCTAATAATTATGCTTCTAAGGGGAGGATAGTATTTATCCTTGCTTGAAAGCAATCAACCAGTGTCAGAGGTTTCTGTGAGTAAACGACTATTAAAGTCAGGCCTGATTGTCAGTGCAATGACTTTTGTTTCCCGTGTTTTGGGGCTAGTACGTGATGTAGTAGTAGCAAATTTGATGGGGGCTGGAGCAAGTGCTGACGTATTTTTCTTCGCTAATAAAATTCCTAACTTCTTACGTCGACTTTTTGCAGAAGGTGCGTTTTCTCAAGCGTTTGTTCCTGTATTAACGGAATATCACGCTGCAGGTGATAAAGATAAAACTCGAGATTTAATCGCTAAGGTGTCGGGGACACTCGGGGTATTAGTCTCTATTGTCACGGTAATTGGGGTATTGGGTTCTGGTGTGATCACTGCGATGTTTGGTGCGGGGTGGTTTATCGATTGGCTCAACGATGGCCCAGCTGCGCCAAAGTTTGAATTGGCGAGCTTTATGCTCAAGATTACCTTTCCTTACTTATGGTTTATCACCTTTGTTGCTTTATCTGGTGCCATCCTCAATACGTTAGGTAAGTTTGCCGTCTCTTCTTTTACACCTGTGTTCTTGAACGTAATGATCATTGCGTGTGCTTGGTTTCTTGCGCCTAATTTAGAGCAGCCTGAAATTGGCTTAGCCATCGGCGTGTTTCTTGGGGGGCTCGTTCAATTCCTATTCCAAATGCCTTTTTTAATCAAAGCTGGGGTATTTGTTAAACCGCAGTGGGCTTGGAGAGATCCCGGTGTCGTCAAGATCCGCACATTAATGATCCCAGCTTTATTTGGTGTATCGGTCAGTCAAATCAACTTATTGTTTGATACCTTTATTGCCAGCTTCCTAGCTACAGGCTCTATCAGTTGGTTGTACTATTCCGATCGACTGCTTGAATTTCCTCTTGGCTTATTCGGTATTGCGATTGCTACCGTGATTCTTCCCGCCTTGTCTCGTAAACACGTAGATGCCCAAGGGGAAGGGTTTGCGCATACCATGGATTGGGGCGTACGCATGGTTTTGCTGCTCGGCATTCCTGCTATGTTGGGCCTCATTGTTTTAGCTAAGCCCATGTTGATGGTGCTCTTTATGCGTGGTGAGTTTTCAGCGCACGATGTCCAACAGGCATCGATGTCGTTGGTCGCGTACGCTTCTGGTTTACTTAACTTCATGCTCATTAAAGTTTTAGCTCCGGGCTATTACTCTCGCCAAGACACTAAAACGCCGGTTAAGTATGGCATTATTGCGATGCTTACTAACATGGTGTTTAACGCAATATTCGCTCATTTCTTTGGCTATATCGGTTTGGCGATGGCGACGGCATTGTCTGCTTTTGTGAACATGGCCTTGTTATATCGCGGATTGCATCTGGCTGGAGTGTATCAATTAACAAAGACCACCTTGCTGTTTAGTGGCAAATTGATTCTATCGGGTGTGGTGATGGTGGCTGTAGTTTTATGGCAATTAGAACATATGGACCAATGGCTTGAATGGGCGTTTCGCCAGAGAGCGCTGACATTAATAGCCTTGATTGGACTCGGTGGCTTTGTTTATATTGTGTCGATACTGATTTTAGGTATCCGAGTAAAACATTTAAAAGCAGCGACAGATTAATACTGATTAGTATATAATCCGTCGGTTTCACACAATAAATGATGTCAATAACAGGTTTTAGCTGGTCATAATGGAACTGATCCGAGGTATACACAATATTAAAGCACAGCATCATGGTTGTGTATTAACCATAGGTAACTTCGATGGTGTTCATTTAGGTCATCAAGAGGTTCTAAGTCAGGTGTCTAAACAAGCAGCAGCATTAGGGCTCCCTTCTGTTGTTATGACGTTTGAACCGCAGCCGATGGAATTGTTTGCTAAAGAGAAAGCGCCAGCACGTTTAACTCGCTTACGAGATAAGTACGTGCAATTGAGTAAGCTGGATATTAGTCGTTTATTGTGCGTGAATTTTAATCAGTATTTTGCCAACTTATCAGCGGAAGCATTCATTAAAGATCTGTTGGTTGATAAGCTTGGTGTGAAGTTCTTGGTGGTTGGTGACGACTTTTGCTTCGGCAAGGGGCGGACGGGTCATTTCGCTATGCTTCAACATGCAGGCGAGAAGTATGGTTTTGAGGTGGTGAGCACCCAAAGCTATTGCTTAAACCAATTACGAGTAAGCAGTACTGAGATACGGAATGCCTTAGCAGCCAATGATTTGGCTGCCAGCGTTACCATGTTAGGGCGTGACTACAGTATCAGTGGTCGTGTTTCTCATGGTCGTAAACTTGGGAGAACCATTGGTTTTCCTACCGCTAATATTCCATTAAAGCGTTGTGTTTCTCCTGTTTCGGGAGTCTATGTTGTTGAAGCATTGGATATCGACGGTGTTCCTGTCGGTGGGGTTGCTAATATTGGACAACGACCAACGGTTAATGGTGTAAGGCAGCAATTAGAAGTGCATTTTTTTGACTTTAAAGCCGATTTATATGGTAAACAGTTAGAAGTGCGACTTCTGCACAAATTGCGCGACGAGATAAAGTTTGAATCGTTCGACGCATTAAAGAATCAAATAGAATTGGATGCTGAAGCCGCAAGGGTGTGGCTGCTTCAGCTAAAGAATTAGTCGGATGATTCCACCGATTAACATAATGTCTAACTTCGCCCAATATAACGGAATTAAGAATCGATGAGTGATTATAAAGATACCCTGAACTTACCAGAAACAGGGTTCCCAATGCGCGGCAATCTGGCAAATCGTGAACCAGAAATGCTTAAGCGTTGGTACAAAGAAGACCTTTACGGTGAAATCCGTAAGACAAAGAAAGGTAAAAAATCTTTCGTGCTGCATGACGGCCCTCCATACGCGAACGGCGACATTCACATTGGCCACGCGCTGAACAAGATTCTTAAAGACATTATTATCAAATCTAAGACCCTTTCTGGCTTTGATGCACCGTACATCCCAGGTTGGGACTGTCACGGTCTTCCAATTGAGTTAATGGTTGAGAAGAAGAAAGGTAAGCCAGGTCAAAAGATTTCGGCTGCTGAATTCCGCGAAGAGTGTCGTAAATACGCTGCGGGCCAAGTTGAAGGTCAGAAAGAGAGCTTCAAACGTCTTGGTATCATGGGCGAGTGGGACAAACCATACCGCACGATGGATTTCGGCACTGAAGCGAACATCATTCGTTCTCTAGGCAAAATCGCAGATAAAGGTCACCTTCTTAAAGGTTTCAAACCTGTTCACTGGTGTACTGACTGTGGTTCTGCTCTGGCTGAAGCTGAAGTTGAATACAAAGATAAAGTGTCGCCATCTATCGATGTGAAATTTACAGCAGCTGACGAAGCGGCTCTTCTAGAGAAATTTACTCTAGCGGAAGGCCATGCGGGTCAGGGCGAAATCTCTATCGTTATCTGGACGACAACACCATGGACTCTGCCGGCGAACCGCGCAGTATGTCTACGTGATGATCTTGAATACGTACTGATCCAAGTTGAAGCGAATGGTGAACAACCTGCTCAACGTATTATTGTTGCTTCTGAATTGGCAAAAGACGTAATGGATCGTGCGGGTATCGAGCGTTTCCATAATCTTGGTTTTGCTACAGGTGCTGATCTTGAGCTTTCTCAGTTCAACCACCCGTTCTACGATTTTACTGTTCCTGCTGTTCTTGGCGATCACGTAACAACGGATTCAGGTACTGGTGTGGTTCACACTGCGCCTGGCCACGGTCAAGAGGATTTCGTGGTTGGTAAGAAGTACAACCTAGAAATCGCTAACCCAGTTGGTTCAAACGGCGTTTACCTGCCGGATACTGAGCTATTTGCTGGTCAGCATGTATTCAAAGCGAACGACTCTGTTTTAGACGTTCTAAAAGAGAAAGGTGCACTTCTGCATCACCACGCTTATGAGCACAGCTACCCACATTGCTGGAGACACAAAACGCCAATCATCTTCCGTGCAACACCGCAATGGTTCATCTCTATGGATCAAGCTGGCCTACGTGCTAAAGCACTAGAGTCAATCAAGAATGTTGAGTGGTTGCCTGAATGGGGTCAAAGCCGTATCGAAGGTATGGTTGAAGGTCGCCCTGAGTGGTGTATCTCTCGTCAACGTACTTGGGGTGTGCCAATTGCTCTGTTCGTTCATAAAGAAACAGCTGAACTTCACCCAGAAAGCCCAGCGCTTATTGAAAAAGTTGCGAAGCTAGTTGAAGAGAAAGGCATTCAAGCTTGGTGGGATGTAGACGCGGCTGAACTTATGGGCGCAGAAGACGCTGATAAGTACGAAAAAGTAATGGATACGCTAGACGTATGGTTCGACTCCGGTGTGACGCACTTCTCAGTGGTTGACTCTCGTGAAGAGTACAACTTCCCGAACGAAGAGCGTACTCACAGTGCTGATCTTTACCTTGAAGGTTCAGACCAACACCGTGGCTGGTTCCAGTCTTCTCTAATTTCATCGATTGCGATGAAAGACGAAGCACCGTACAAGCAAGTACTCACACACGGTTTCGTGGTGGATGGTAACGGCCGTAAGATGTCTAAATCTATCGGTAACGTGGTTGCGCCTAAAGACGTCACCAACAAACTAGGTGCAGATATCCTGCGTCTATGGGTTGCTTCTACAGACTACACGGGTGAAGTGGCGGTTTCTGATGAAATCCTGAAGCGTTCAGCGGATGCTTACCGTCGTATTCGTAATACAGCTCGTTTCTTCCTAGCGAACTTGAACGGTTTCAACCCAGCAACGGACCTCGTGCCAGCAGAAGAGATGGTTGCGCTTGATCGCTGGGCGGTTGGCCGTGCTCAAGCTGCACAAGAAGAGATCGTTAAAGCATACGGCGAATACAACACTCACGGTGTGACTCAGCGTCTAATGCATTTCTGCTCTATCGAAATGGGTTCTTTCTACCTAGACGTAATTAAAGATCGTCAGTACACAGCGAAGCAGGGCAGCCATGCTCAACGCAGCTGTCAAACGGCACTTTACTACATCGTAGAAGCTCTCGTTCGTTGGATGGCGCCTATCATGTCGTTCACGGCAGATGAAATCTGGAACGAGATGCCAAGCTCTTTGCCAACAGGAGAGCAGCGTGACACGTTCGTATTCACCGGTGAGTGGTTCGAAGATCTCTTCGGTCTTGCTGCTGACGAAGAGCTAAGCAACGAATTCTGGGCTGAAATTCAGTCTGTTCGTGGCGCCGTGAACAAGCTTCTTGAAGATGCTCGTAAAGAGAAAACGATCGGTGGTGCACTGCAAGCTGAAGTGACTCTATACGCTGACGACGCACTCGCGGCTAAAATCAATAAGCTAGAAGATGAACTGCGTTTCGTGCTGATTACTTCTGCTGCTGTTGTTAAGCCACTGAGCGAGAAGTCTGATGCAGCGCAAGCGACAGACGTTGCTGGCCTATTCGTTGAAGTTGCGGCTACTGAAGCTGAGAAGTGTGACCGTTGCTGGCACCACACTCCAGATGTCGGTACTATCGAAGGTCATGAAAAAGTTTGTGGCCGTTGTGTGTCGAACATCGACGGTGAAGGCGAAGTGCGCAAGTTCGCATAACGATTCAGAGATAAACTGAACTTTTTGTAAAAATCATAGCCCCAGTATCAACTGGGGTTATTTTTAATTATAGGAAATGTGTTTCGCCAAGTTGAGTACTGATGACCACTTATCGTGGGTAATAATCAATACCTGCTTCGTCGATACTAGGAATAGAAATGAGTGAAGTTTCGTTAAAACAATCGGGTGTGCGTTGGTTATGGTTAGCTCTGCTGGTTTTCGTTGCAGATATTGCTATCAAGCTATTTGTTATGGACAACATGGAGTATGGCTGGGCAAACCGTATTGAGGTGCTACCATTCTTTAATTTGCTGTATGTACATAACTATGGTGCAGCATTCAGCTTTTTAAGCGATCAAGCTGGTTGGCAGCGTTGGTTGTTTACTGGTATCGCATTTGTGGTAACGGGCGTGCTGACATACTGGATGAGCAAATCACACGCGACAGAAAAGTGGAGTAATATTGCTTATGCGATCATCATTGGTGGCGCGGTTGGCAACGTGTTCGACCGTGTTGTGCATGGTTTTGTGGTTGATTACCTAGACTTCTACTGGGGTACTTACCACTGGCCGGCATTTAACTTGGCTGATATGGCGATCTGTATTGGTGCCGCGATGATCATCTTGGATAGTTTCCGCAAGAAAGACGAAAGCAACTAGCTTGAAATAGATGACTTTAAAGCCCGTCTATGACTCACAGAATAGAATAGCTCTAAGCGCTGTCGGTTGATTCCGACGGCGCTTTTTTTTATGCTTCAGTCAACAAGGAAGCAAAGTACAATGTATCCTCAAATAATAAAAAATCTAAGGAAACTAACGTGGCAGCAATTAAAAATGATTCAGCAGTAACTCTACATTTTACGATTAAAATGAAGGATGGCTCAGTTGCCGATAGTACGGAAAATATGGGTAAACCAGCCAAGTTCGTGATGGGTGATGGGTGATGGGTGATGGTAGCTTAAGTGAGAACTTTGAAGCGTGCTTACTTGGACTTGAAACGGGGACGGAAAAGTCTATCGAACTGAAAGCCGAAGACGCGTTTGGTATGCCAAATCCAGATCATATTCACTATATGGATCGTGCTAAGTTTGTTGGCGATGCTGAAGTGGAAGTGGGCACTATCATGGCATTCTCGGGTCCGGATGGTATCGAAATTCCAGGCATTATTACCGAGATCGCAGGTGATTCTGTGACGGTTGATTTTAATCACCCGCTTGCAGGCCAAGATGTTACGTTTGACGTCAACATCTTAGCGGTAGAATAGCTATCTTCACGGCATAATAGCATCGCCTTACACTTGTGAGGTATCCCTGCGCTTCACTGTCTAAGCGCTTCACTGTAGAATGCGAGCCTCGCTGACGGCGAACTCTGTAGAAACAACCATAGTACCGCAGTAAATAATGAGCAATGAAATGAAAATAATGTTAGCTAATCCTCGTGGCTTTTGTGCCGGTGTCGATCGTGCGATCAGCATCGTAGAGCGCGCACTTGAAATGTATCAGCCACCGATTTATGTTCGCCATGAAGTGGTTCATAACCGTTTTGTTGTTGAAGGGCTTAAGCAACGTGGTGCTATTTTTGTCGAAGAGTTAAGTGAAGTGCCAGACGATAACATCGTGATCTTCTCGGCTCACGGTGTGTCTCAGGCGGTCCGCAAAGAAGCGAAAGAGCGCGAGTTAACGGTATTTGATGCGACCTGTCCTTTGGTGACGAAAGTTCATATGGAGGTTGCTCGAGCCAGCCGCAAACATATGGAAGTGGTACTGATTGGTCACGCCGGTCACCCGGAAGTGGAAGGTACGATGGGGCAGTACGCGAGCCAAACCGGTGGAATGTACTTGGTTGAACGACCAGAGGACGTACAGAACTTAGTGGTACACGATCCGAGTAACCTGCACTACGTAAGTCAAACAACGCTATCAGTCGATGAGACTGCAGATGTGATTGAAGAGCTACGTCGAGTGTTCCCGGAAATTCAAGGCCCACGCAAAGACGACATCTGTTACGCGACTCAAAACCGTCAAGACGCAGTGCGAGAGATGGCGAATGACGTTGATGTGGTGATTGTGGTTGGTTCTAAGAACTCGTCTAACTCAACACGTTTAAAAGAGCTGGCTGAGAAGCTAGGCACGCCAGGCTACCTGACGGATTGCCCTGAAGACATTCAAACAGAGTGGGTTGAAGGGAAAAAGAAAATTGGTGTCACTGCTGGTGCTTCTGCGCCTGAAGAGCTGGTAAACCAAATTCTAGACCGTATTCGTGAACTGGGTGCGACTGACGTTGAAGAGATTCAAGGTCGTGAAGAGAACATGTTCTTCGAAGTGCCAAAAGAGTTACAGATTAAGCAAGTCGACTGATCTCGATTGATTTGTGACAAGATCGATTCATAAATAGTTGATTTGTAAACAAGAAAAAGCCAACGTTGATGAAGTGACCCCATAAAGTTGGACATTTCTGTTAAGCGGCTTTCAAGGCCTGAGTTCGATATTCTATCGGAGTCAGGCCTTTTAGTTTCACTTTTATACGTTTGGTATTGTAGTACTCGATGTATTCTTTAATTTTCTCTATCAGTGCATCTGCATCTTCAAAGCTTTGGTTGTGATACATCTCTGTTTTGAGTAAAGCAAAAAAGTTTTCAGCAACCGCATTATCCAAGC
>NZ_JAKJSY010000061.1:0-30655 GCF_050337445.1 Vibrio minamisatsumaniensis
CTTGAGCCCAATACCGTATCTGTCTTGAAGAAATTGAATATTGTTTTGCTAAGTAGAGAGATGACGTGCCATCTAAGTATTGCTTAGCAATGATACATTTTAGCTCTCGGCTATATTTGGACATAAAAAGACCCCCAATAATTGGTGTCCAACTATTGGGGGTCAGTTCACTAAGCGGCTTTTTCTTTTATTGCTTTAGACTTTTTTCAGCGCTTAATCTGAACCTCTCACTGCTTTGTATATCATCGCGCCAATTACGGCACCAATAATCGGTGCAACCCAGAATAGCCACAATTGCGAAACGGCCCAATCACCGACAAACACAGCCACGCCAGTACTTCGAGCAGGATTCACAGAGGTATTAGTGACGGGGATACTGATAAGGTGGATCAAGGTTAAACAAAGGCCTATTGCGATAGGTGCAAACCCAGCGGGTGCTTTTGAATCGGTAGCGCCCATAATAACAAACAGGAACACCATGGTCATCACCACTTCACTGACGAGCGCCGCTGTTAGTGAATAGCCACCCGGTGAATGTTCACCATAACCATTCGAAGCAAAGCCAGATGCCGCAGCGTCAAAGCCTGCTTGGCCTGAAGCAATCACGAATAACACACCACCTGCGATAATACCGCCAATGACCTGAGCAATAATGTAAGGTGCGACGTCTTTGGCATCAAAGCGACCACCGCTCCAAAGACCGATCGTAACAGCAGGGTTGAGATGACAGCCGGATATATGGCCAATAGCAAAAGCCATGGTGAGTACAGTTAAACCAAAGGCGAGAGAAACCCCGAGTAAGCCAATACCCACATCGGGGAAAGCAGCGGCTAAGACGGCACTACCACAACCACCTAACACCAACCAAAATGTACCGAACATTTCTGCGAAATACTTATTCATAACTATCCTTATTAATCTTTACCAGTATCAATAAGATAGTTTAGATTTGGAAGAATTGTGAAATCTTGGGTATATAGAAGAAAAAAAGGGTCAGCTAATCTTAGGTAATAGCTTCTAACTCGATCAGGTTATCAAGGGCTTCTTGGTCGGTTTTACCACAAATGACAGGGCAAGCTTTGAATTGGTGACATACCTTCGGGCGTGAAGGTTGACCAAACAATTTGCAGAGATCTTGCTCATTTAATTGGATGCAGCGTACGCCAGCAGGCTTACCGTTCGGCATTCCAGGAATAGCAGATGTAATACTTGGAGCGATACAACATGCTCCACAACCTAGACGACATTCCATCAAATTAAACTCACTAAGTAACAGGGTGCGCGATAGTAGCAAAAAATGATGAGAGTGACAGCTGTTGATTGAATCAAAGAATGAACAATTATTATCCTTGAACTTTTTATGGGCTAGCGGTATAACACGCACCCCAGTAAAAGAGTAAGAAGTAATCCTATGACGAATCCATTTTGGCAAGAAAAAACACTAGAACAGATGACCGAGAATGAGTGGGAATCACTGTGTGACGGTTGTGGTAAGTGCTGCCTACATAAACTAATGGATGAAGATAGCGATGAAGTTTACTACACCAATGTGGCGTGTAGCTGGTTAAACGACAAAACATGTTCGTGTAAAGATTACCTAAATCGCTTCACTTCAGGTGAAGAGTGTTTGAAGCTGACTCGTGACAAGATCGATGAGTTTCACTGGCTGCCAGACACTTGTGCGTACCGTCTTCTATCAGAATCGAAGCCGATCCCTGAGTGGCACCCATTGATTACGGGTTCTAAATCAGAGATGCACGCTGCTGGTGAAAGTGTTCGCAATAAAGTGGTGTATGAGATTGATGTGGTGGATTGGGAAGACCACATCATCAATCACCCGAATCGCTAGTTAGCGATTACGAGTTAATCATCCGAATAAAAAAAGGCTCACATTATTGTGAGCCTTTGGCTTATTTAGGAGGGTCCAAATAAATGGACTGTGTCATGGCTATTGTCAAACAAGTGGTAGTTCTGCAACCACTTGGTTGAACGCGACTCGAGCTTTCTGGGCTTGTTCTGATAACTCTACTTTTTTCGCTTGCGCTGTGCTTAGGTTATTTTCAGCCTGTTCAAGCGCGAGTTGTAAGTTTTCAGGAAGCTCATGTGTTTCCATTTGTGCACCTTGTTCAAGAACATAAGCGCGGATTTTTTTCTTCACATCGGCAAGATCTTTATAAGCTTCACGTTCGAGTTCTGCTGCTTCTTGTGCTGCGTCTTTCTCTTTCTCGAACTGTGCTAGCGCCATACCTTCTGCCGACCATGGATCCATGTCGGGCAGCTCTTCGATGTTAATCGTTGGCTCGATGTAACTCTCCTGGTGACGTAAATCGAGGTTGGTCGCACGAACGGCTGAGATCATCAGCATCACCGAGATGGCCAGTAGTGGCAGACCGCCGACAATTGCAGCTGTTTTAAGCGTACTTAAACCACCCAAGAACATTAAAACTGTCGGTAGGAATGAGAGGGTAAATGCCCAGAACATTCGGTTCCAACGCATTGGTTCTTCCGTTACGTTATTTTGTACAACTGACGCTAGAATATAAGAAATTGAGTCAAATGTTGTCGCAGTAAAAATAATACACAACAAGGTAAACACAGCAATCACTAACGTGCTCATTGGTAGCTGTGCCAGCATCGAGAAGATTGCTTTGGTTGCACCTTCATCATTTAGGATTGCGACGACATCGAGTTCACCAGATAACTGTAGGGATAAACCGTAGTTGCCTAGGATCATAAAAAACAAGAAGCAGCCTAATGAACCAAAGAAGATCGAGCCTGACACCATTTGTTTAATGGTTCGGCCGCGAGAGATGCGCGCTACAAACAGGCCCATACTTGGTGCGAAAACGAGCCACCATGCCCAGTAGAAAATGGTCCAGTCTTGTGGGAAGTGGGTATTTTCAAACGTACCGTAACCGCCGAATGGTTCAGCCCACGTCGCCATCACAAAGAAGTTAGACAATAAGCGACCAATCGAGTCTAAGCCAGTTTCAAGCATGAAAATTGTTGGGCCAGCGATTAGAACGAACGCCAATAGCCCCATCGCGCCCCAGAAGTTGATGTTACTGAGGAATTTAATGCCTTTTTTTAAGCCCGCATAGGATGAGTACGCGAATATCGCAGTACAAACCAGCAGCACCATTGCTTGAGTTAGGTTGTTTTTTGGTAGGCCGAACAAGTGGTTAAGGCCTTCTGTAATAAGAGGAGCGGCTAAACCTAACGTTGTCGCTGCACCACCTAATAGACCGAATATGAATAGGATATCAACCACTTTACCTGCAACACCGCGGCTGTGGTGTTCGCCAAGAACAGGCATCAATGCGCTAGAAATTTTTAATACAGGTTGTTTCCGTACATAGAAAAAGTAGGCAATAGGAATCGCAGGAATTAGGTAGATAGACCAAGCGATCGGACCCCAGTGGAATAAACCATAGGTTGCAGCCCAGCGAACGGCTTCTTCACTGCCAGGCTCTAGTTGGAAAGGTGGTGATTGATAGTAGTAAGCCCATTCAATACAACCCCAGTACAAGATACTTGCTCCGATACCGCCACAGAAAAGCATGGCTGCCCATGAGGCGGTTTTAAACTCTGGTTCTTCATCGGCTTCGCCCAGTTTGATTTGTCCCATATCACTGAACACAACATAAACCATGAAAGCACAAGCTGCGAGTCCAAGCGCTAGATACAAGAAACCAAGTTGATCTGTCATAAAGGTTTTGGCTACCGCAATCCAGTCTGCCCCTTGGGTTGGGAACATAATCAGCGGCAAGACTATCATGAGGAGAAGTGCTATCGCACCAAAAAAGGTGGGTTTATCAATAAGCGAAAACGAGTTTTTCACACGAATTATGCCATTAAAAATGAGAGCGGAATTATGGAGTACATTCGTTTTTTTTAACAAGTCAGGTCTGTTGTCGTAACGACAAATCGCTTTGATACAGTAAGGGGAATATTACACTAGAGCGAGAATAATTCCTCCAACCGTTATCGCTGCGGAAAAATATTGCCCTGCGGAATAAGAAGGATCTTCTTCTTCAATCTTATCAGGGTGATCCATACCCAATGCGCCGTGAGCAAATGACTCAACTTTATCGGTAACCGTTGCGTTTTCCGCTTCCACTTTCTTCGCTTCTCTATCGATTTCCTTAAGAGCAGATAATAGGGCTTTGCCTTCATCAGAAAGCTTAACCGTATTTTGCTCAACCTTAAGAGGGGCGGGCTTTTCCGCTTCCACGCTCTTAGTTTGTGTGTTTATTTGCGAAGGTGAATATCGCTGATGGTGATTCGTTCCTACTGGCGTCATATTGCTCTCCTTACCTACCCTAAAAAGAGTATCGGCAGAGGTGAGAGAAACTTGTGCACTTAATCATCATAATGATGCTTTTTTATTCACGTGTCACATTTTCATCGATTTTATAAAAGTTAATCAGGCTCTTCCAATGGCTGAGGGCATATCAATTTTTGGGGGCGCGATTGAATAAGCGTTTAGCGTGCCAGGCCTGGACTTCTCTCTTTTAAGTCTGGACAGTGAATTTAGTCGCACTCTAAGTTAGATCCACGTTTGGCGAGGTGCTTATATGCTTTCATCCGGTTCTTTGGTTGAACAAAGCGAGCGGGTGGGGAAAGCACTTTTAGCTGGTAGTCACTCGCATCCGATGAGAGCTCAGCCACTGGGCTGATAATTGCAATTTTTACATCAGGGTTACGACGTAGAATTGATGCTGCGGTCCCTAAACCACCCTCGGTGTGGAACTTGCCAGCCACATGAATCACTTGTTTATTCGGATTCGACGCTAGGTAATCCACAATCGACTCTGCCATTGTTTCATCCCAAGTAACCTGAGCAGCAAACTGTTTTTCTGTTTGTTCTGGCGTGCCGTGATGCATAGAAGCCATGAACTTTTCTTTGTAAGGGCTATCCCCCGTATTTACTTCGGATGCGACCCATTGACGTTGCTCGGTCGATAACTGGTCTAGATAAGGTAATCCTCTACGCCCAATACACTGCACAAATGGTTTTGGTGCGTTTGCTGCAA
Organism: Vibrio minamisatsumaniensis; assembly: GCF_050337445.1. Taxonomy (NCBI): domain Bacteria; kingdom Pseudomonadati; phylum Pseudomonadota; class Gammaproteobacteria; order Vibrionales; family Vibrionaceae; genus Vibrio; species Vibrio minamisatsumaniensis. The sequence continues at coordinate 5,037 of NZ_JAKJSY010000061.1, forward strand.
TAACATCGACGTCGTTGGCTTTGGCGAACTCAACTAACGCGCGGTAATCACTTTCATAGTTCGGCCAAGCTGCCGCTTGAGACATGAGAGTTTGTTCGCCAATTTCACCGTTTAAGTATTGGTCAAGTGTGGCTTGGTGCTCTCGAGTGAACTGTTCCATTGAAAGCGCAATGTTGGGGGTTACATTGTGGCGCACTTTTAAGAAGTCGGTTTGGAAGCGGTGAATAGCTGAGTGAGTGTGCCATTCGCCAATAAGAACCACATCCGCGTCAATTAGCGGTTGAGGTAATGCATCGAGAGAAAGTGTTTCGCCTTGTGGAGAAGCGAACTGGTAGTCATAGAATGTGGCAACGGCTTTTGTTTGAACCACTTTTTGAGCAGTGTCTTTTGCCGGTTGATTAGCACAAGCCGTGAGAAGAGTCACTAATCCGATAAGAATAATACGTTGCATGAAATGCCTCCTTGAAGAACACGCATACTAAAGGAGGCAAGATAACATTTCAACGCAAACGATAATCAATATCAATTAAATTTGTTTGCGATACACTCGCAGCATAAAGTCAGCTTCACAGTTGAATTGCTCAGCATCAGTGAGTTGTTGTTTAAACTCTTCACTTGCTTTCCAAGCAAACGGCGTCATCTGTAGCAGGTCGAATGCCTCTGACCCCGATAGTTCCATCATATAGTTTAGTTGCTCTTGGTGCTCAAGCGTAAAACCTTCGATCACTTCTGGATCCTCATCGTGCAAGCGAACACCATCATAAATTGCATCTCGCAGTTGATACAGGTGTCGGCTGGCTGGTGTCACGGTGATCACCACACCACGGTCTTTGATGGTGCGTTGCAGCTCTTCAGCCTTGCAAGGCGCATAAATGCGTAGAATGCCGTCTAAGCTGTTTTCAGCAAAGGGTAGGCGGTGGCTTGATGCAACAGAGAAATCGACAGCAGGGTAGCGTTTAGCGGCGTATTTGATAGCAATCTTAGAAATATCTAGGCCAAAAGTCGCCCCATTCTTTTCTTGAAGATTCACCGCAATTTCGTTGGTGTAATAACCTTCACCACAACCAATATCCAATAGGTTAGGTTGCTCTTGTGGTAGACAGCGAGAACACAAATCAACAACGGCTTGGCGCATCGGGTCGTAATGGTTGCCTTCAAGGAAGCGACGACGTGCCTGCATCATCTCTTTGTTGTCACCTGGATCTTTTGAGCGTTTGTGGTGCGCTGGCATCAAATTGACATAGCCTTCTTTCGCTAGGTCGAACTGATGGTTCTTTTCACACTTAAACGTACGATCGTTTTGAGATAAAGGTTGGTGACACAAAGGGCATTGGTAAGTCATGACGATCTCAGAGGTATATAGTTGGGCGCAGATTCTATCAAAAAGGTCAGCATCAGGCTAAATAAAAAGAGCCAACAATGTTTGTTATTAGGAGAGGAGAGATTGTAAAAAAGGCCAGATTAACCGGCCTTTTAAAGAGTTTTATTGAGCTGTAATTACCGTCATCAACTGGTGGCTTTCACCCGGTTGTAACGTTTTGCCCGCTTCTAGACTTGGTGCGTGCAGTGTGGATTCTACGCACATCATGGTTAGGTAACCATCGTCTTGCATGTCACCCATAGCTGTTGCGCCTTCCGCCCACGGGTTCCACAGTACTGCGGAGTTGTGGCCGTGATTTTCAACCGTGAGTGTGCGATCCAGTTTCTTGTCAGCAACCAAGATCTGCGGTTCTGGTTGTGTGTAAACACGGTCGATAGTGTCGGTTAGCACAAGCTCAGTGCCGCCTTGGCAAATCTTGCCACCTTGTAGACTGTCGATGTACTCAGTACCCATGCCCGTTGTGGTTGTGTTACGAATATCACCAACATTAAGGTAAGTGTGCAGCGCGCCAGAGAACGTCCATGGTTTAGCGTCTGTGTTCTTCACGTCCAAGGTCACTTTCAGCTCATCGCCTATTTCAACATTTAAGCGTGCATCGAACTGATGAGGCCATACTGCGAGTGTCTCTTCACTCGGTTTTAGACCCAAGCTAACAATCACGCCAGCTTCGCTTTCACGATGCTCAACCAATTGCCACTCACTTGAACGAGCGAAACCATGCGCCGGTGCTGCAATGCGCCCAAACCAAGGCCAACAAATAGGGATACCACCACGTAGGGCTGTTTTGCCATCGAATTTAGCTTGTTGACTCATCCAAATCAGGTCTTCTTGACCGCGTGGTTGGAATGACACCACATGGCCGCCAAACAGTGAAATGGCTGCGTTTGCTTTATCGTGGATGATGCGAACCAGCTTTACACCTTGGTGTTCAACGACAGTGACGTTGTCAGAGAGTACAGCGAGTGCAGGTAGAGTAGATAAATCCATTACATGATCCTTCTAAGGAAATTGAATTCAAATGCTGACTAGAGTGAGGCTTGTGATATGACGAGTTAACAAGCTCAGACAGTATTGGAATTGAATTTTGCGTTTGGGCTATCTTGAGGTAGACGTGATTTAAAAGATAGCAGGTATTAAAAAGGCGACACCAGGTCGCCTTTTTCAAAGTCTGCTCAAAACAGTCTTCACTAATGCTTATCTAAAGCGATTTCTAAAAAGAAATTACTTAGAGATGTGAGCGATTAGGTCTAGAACTTTGTTTGAGTAACCGATTTCGTTGTCGTACCAAGATACAACTTTAACGAATTTGTCGTTAAGTGCGATACCAGCTTTAGCATCGAATACAGAAGTGCAAACTTCGCCGATGAAGTCTTGAGATACAACTGCGTCTTCAGTGTAACCAAGAACGCCAGCCATTTCGCCTTCAGAAGCTTCTTTCATTGCTGCACAGATAGCTTCGTAAGATGCGCCTTCTTTAAGGTTAACTGTTAGGTCAACTACAGAAACGTTAGCAGTTGGTACGCGGAAAGCCATACCAGTTAGTTTGCCGTTTACTTCTGGAAGAACAACGCCTACCGCTTTAGCAGCACCAGTTGAAGATGGGATGATGTTTTGAGAAGCACCACGGCCACCGCGCCAGTCTTTAGCAGAAGGGCCATCTACAGTTTTTTGAGTTGCTGTAGTCGCGTGAACTGTAGTCATAAGACCAGATTCGATACCGAACTTGTCGTTAAGTACTTTAGCGATAGGTGCAAGACAGTTAGTAGTACAAGAAGCGTTAGAAACGATGTCTTGACCAGCGTAAGTGTCGAAGTTTACGCCGCTAACGAACATTGGAGTTGCATCTTTTGAAGGACCAGTAAGAACAACTTTCTTCGCGCCTGCAGTAATGTGTTTACGAGCAGTTTCGTCAGTTAGGAAAAGACCAGTTGCTTCAGCAACAACGTCTACTGAGATAGCATCCCACTTAAGGTCTTCTGGGTTACGCTCAGCTGTAACACGTACAGTTTTACCGTTAACGATTAGGTTACCGCCTTCAACTTCAACAGTACCGTTGAAACGGCCGTGAGTTGAGTCGTACTTAAGCATGTATGCCATGTACTCTACGTCGATTAGATCGTTAATACCTACTACTTCGATGTCTGCACGCTCTTGAGCTGCGCGGAATACGAAACGACCGATACGGCCAAAACCGTTAATACCTACTTTGATAGTCATTGTAGTTGCTCCACAACTTAATTTTTGATTAAAGATAACTGGTAGTAAAATTACAGAATCCAGTATGCATCTGCAATAGATAATCCGACTTAACTTGTTCAATGTCAAAAAAAAGAGACGCTTTTCTTAACAATTAGGTGTAAGTGATTGAAAATTGACCGTTGCGAGTGGCTCTGCACCCTTCCAGTTGGGTAAAATACCCCTAAATGATGATTCACTTATGAGTATATATGTACAATGTTTTCTGGTGAGAAAGTATGTGCTACAAAACGACTCATATGCAAGCCTTTATAAAAAAAAGTAAATATAATAACTGAGAATGTGGAGAGATATTAACGTGATTCAAAAGGGAGACGATATGATAAAGCCTGATGAATACTGGCGTGAACGCCTGACAGACGACGAGTTTGAAGTCTGTCGTCTAGGGAGGACAGAAGCCCCTTACAGCGGTAAGTTATTGCACAACCAAAAGACGGGGGTCTACAGCTGCACATGCTGTCAAAGCCCTTTGTTTCTGTCGGATAACAAATATGACTCTGGGTGCGGCTGGCCAAGCTTTGATGCCCCAGTGAGTACTCAAGCCGTGCAATATATAGAAGATCTAAGTCACGGAATGAAGCGTGTAGAGATCCGTTGTACCGCATGCAATAGCCATTTAGGTCATGTTTTCCCTGATGGACCGAAGACAACAGGTGAGCGGTATTGTGTTAACTCAGTGTCGTTAATTTTCAACAAAAATGACAAAACAACGAAATAACTTGTCACTGTTGTTTAATCCTTACAAGTTGTTTGGGGAGCGAATAAGCGGTGGGGACATCGCCAAATTCGTCGTGATGACTTTAGTGAAAATAAAAACGGCGACCATCAAAGCCGCCGCTGCTTTTTATGTATTAATAAATTAAATGCTAATAGTCCGATATCAGTGAAGCCTGGTAAGCCCCATCTTTAATGGCGTCGACAATTTTGTCGGCGTCTTCATTTAATCGGCTGTATTTTTTTTCTTCAAAGTTATAAAGAACGGAAAGTTCAGCTTCAGAAACGATGGGGACATTAAACTCTTTGGCTACCATCGCCCATACGTAGGCTTTTTCTTTATGCCCAAGTTTGTGATTGATACTGGCCATGGATTTAAATATCTCAGTATTAACCGGTTGGTCATGCGTTAAGGTCAGGGCATTATTGAGTAGCTTTAATGTCTTGGCATAATCTCTTGTCGTGTAAAATGTGGCTAATGCGTATTGCATCTCAGCGGTATTTAATGCCTCGGTTCCTTCTAACTGTAGAAAGTGGCGTCTCGCATTGATGTCGCCGATTTGTGACCACAAGAAGTAGAGTGTTTCTGGTGACTTCGATTGAGACAACTCAGTGACAATTCGTTCAGACTCTTCACTACTGTGCATTAATGCGGTGAACCGACGTTCTTGAAGTTTGGATTGGTCAAGGGCTTCGATCTGTGCTGCAAGCTCTAGGCATTTGTTATAAGCAGTCACTAACTTGAACTCTTGGATTTTGTTGGCTTCGGTTGGGTGTTTTTGGATCTCAAACCGATGCCATATGAGGTCAGTACGTGCAATACGACATTGCCCGTCGTCCATGTTCAATTGCTCACATTGTAGTCCAGGGTTGTTTTGGCATAACTGGTCGGTACTTTTTTTGTTTTTAAAACAACCCACTAACGTTAAGGATAATAGACTAACCAGTAACCATTTCATGATTTTCATATTTCTTCACTTGTGATCAAATACACTTATTTTAGGTCAGGTTCTTGACTCAATTCTGTCACGGGTTATTTTCTGGTGAAAATCGCTAATACTAAGGCTTTTCCCATGGATGCAGAACAACTTCTTAGCGCAATGACACCTGAGGTCTACGAACGTTTAACTTACGCTGTTGAAACCGGTAAATGGCCAGAAGGTACAGCACTCTCTAAAGAGCAGCGTGACTCGTGTATGCAGGCCGTTATGTTATACCAATCTAAACATAATTCTGAAGCTCAACATATGACAATCGCCGCTGGCGGTGACATTAGCTTCAAATCTAAGTCTGAACTCAAAAAACAGTTTCAGTCAGACCAAGACGATATTGTTAGGGTTAACCCGAATCATTAAGTTTAAATTACAACAAAGGGGTGGCACAGTGCTACCCCTTTGACTTTTATGCCGCTTATTTTTAAGCCCCAAAAGACGATTTATTGGACGTTAAAAATTTTTGATTCAGGTGACGGTTCACACAACCGGTTATGGCATAACAAATAGCAGAACAGAGTTATAGACTCATTTCGCCACGTAATACTTGTAACATCTGAGCTTTTACTTCTTCGTAAGCTAGATTCTGGCTTAATAGATAGTGCAGCTTGGCTAATGCGGCTTCTGGTGTCATATCAAAGCCACTGACCACCCCTGCTTCTGCTAGTGCACATCCTGTTGCGTACCCCCCCATATTGACTTTACCAGCCAGACATTGAGTTAGGTTAACTACAATAACCCCTCGCTCTGAGGCTTCTTTCAGATGTTGGAGAAGTTCTGGATTTTGCGGGGCATTGCCGACCCCAAAGGTAAGCAGAATCATCGCATTAACTGGTTGCAAGAGCGTGTTACGAATCACTTCATGTGAGATGCCTGGGTACATAGTGATGACGCCGATGGGTTGCGGAGTAATATTATGAACCTTGAACGCACCTTCTGGCTGCTTGTTGACCACAACGTTATTGCTGAGTTGGATATTAATACCCGCTTCCAGCAATGGGGTTAAGTTTGGTGAGGTGAACGCATTGAAGCCATCAGCGTGTGATTTTGTGCTGCGGTTACCACGCATCAATTTGTTGTTGAAGAATAAGGTTACTTCATTGATAGGGTAGTTAGCCGCAAGGTGCAGCGCATTCAGCAGATTTGCTTGTCCATCTGAACGTAGTTCTGCCAGTGGGATCTGAGAGCCCGTTACAATCACAGGTTTGCCTAGATTTTCGAGCATGAAAGATAGCGCTGAGGCGGTGTAAGCCATGGTGTCTGTTCCATGCAAGATAACGAAACCATCGTACTTGTCGTAGTTCGCGCGAATATCATCAGCGATCGTCTGCCAATCCAGTGGCGTCATATCTGAAGAGTCCATTAATGGAGAGTATTCATGAATGGTGTATTCAGGCATTTCTGGGCGATGGAATTCAGGCATACCCGCTAGTTGCTTATCCATAAACCCTGCGATTGGGACATAGCCGTGATCCAAAGACTTTTGCATGCCAATTGTGCCGCCGGTGTACGCGATATAGATGTGTTTTCTTTCCATGGCGATTAATACTTAGTGTGATATAGGGAACAGGGGGGCGATTATAGCGAATTATCATGCAATAAAAAGAGGCACCTCACACAGAGGCGCCTCTTATTAATACCGCGTTGAGCTTATCTTATTGAACTTGGCAGTTTAAACAAAAGGCATATCGGCCTTGTGGATCGTTAAAGTTGCTCAATAGCTGACTATCTTGAGTTAACTGCTGCGTAACGGGTAGCAAACTGCTTGGTATCATTGAGTGTATATCAAGACCAATCGACATCTGAACTTGGTTCATAAACTCTTGAATAAATTGTTCAGTGGTTGACAGTGGTTCCTCTACCCAGTAGATGTTGTAGGTTTCCAGTTTTGCAAGTGAAGCCGCAACGGCAATGGCATCATCAAAATCACCCATTTCATCGACAAGACCTTTTTGCATGGCATCTTGACCTGTCCATACTCGACCCTGAGCGACCTTATCGACAGCATCTGCTTCCATACCGCGATTCTGGCCGACGAGACTGATAAAGCGGTGGTAACCATGCTCAATGCCCATTTGGAATGCGTCTTTGGCACCGTCGCTTAATCCGGTTGTGATACCGAGGCCAGAGAAAGGTGACGTTCCCACACCATCAGTGTACACACCAATATCGTTCAGCCCTTTTTCGAAGGTGGTGATAACACTAAAGATACCAATCGAACCAGTTAATGTGGTTGGTTGAGCGATAATTTTGTCTGCCCCCATCGAGATCCAGTAACCACCGGACGCCGCAAGGCTCGACATCGACACAATAACGGGCTTACCCGCTTGCTTGACCGCCTCTATCTCGTTACGAATCACTTCTGAAGCAAAAGCACTGCCACCAGGACTATCGACACGAAGCACCACGGCTTTCACTTGGTCATCATTGCGAGCTTGGCGAAGCAAGGCTGCGGTAGTATCGCCACCGACTGTGCCACGTGGTTGTTCACCGTCCATAATGGCGCCACTGGCAACAATCACCGCGATATCGTGCGATTCAGTGGTGTCGTCTGGACGTATCATTGCTTGGTATTCGTAGTAACCAAACGCGTTATAGCTGTCTTGACCATCACTGCCGAAAACATCTGCGAGCTCTAGTCGAACCTGTTGACGTGTTGCTAATTCGTCGACTAAGCCAAGTTTCTCCGCGAGTTTGGCAATGTCACCGTCCACAGACTCAAGCTCTTTCAAGAACGTGTCCATGCTTGGGTTGAGCATTTTAGCATCAATTTGGCGGTTGTTGCTCACGTCATCCACGTACGCACCCCACAGTTGGCTTAACCAACGAGAAGCTGACTCTTTCGCTGCATCCGACATGTCGTCGCGAATGAAAGGTTCGATTGCAGACTTGTAGGTGCCAACCCGAAACACATGGGTGTTCACGTCTAACTTTTCTAACAAGGTTTTGTAGTAAAGTGAGTAAGCACTGTAGCCTTTTAGAAGGACACCACCATCTGGAGATAAGAATATTTTATTGGCGTAGCTGGCTAGGTAATATTGACTTTGGTTGTAAAAGTCACCGACAGCATAAATAGGCTTGCCTGTTGCTTTAAATTCGTTGAGTGCTTTCGCGATGTAACGAAGTTTGGTTAGGTTGGTTTCGGGTAACTCTTTGAGCGTCAGAACGAGACCTGTAACGTTTTCATCATCTTTGGCGTGACGAATCGTTTTCACAATATCAAACAAGACGTTCTCTTTTGGAAAGTCTTTTCCTAACAAGGAACCGGTAACAGAGTCCATTGGGTTGATATAGCGACTTTGTTCAACAATGGGGCCTGACAGGTTGAGCACTAACGCTGATGGTTTTGGTGCAACCGGTTGTGTCGTGCCCGAATGGAAGTACAAAAAGTAAATGATGGCAATACTGAGTAAAAAGACTACGTTGACCAGTGCAAGACGCACAAAAGTGATCAGCTTCCAAATCCCTTTAAATATCATGCCTATAAATTTGAATATTTTTTTCATTCTGTCTCCGCAGTGAGATTTTGCCGCTTCAATAAGCGCTAGAACCACTAGTCTCAATATTATGAACTGCTTAGTATCCTACGATAATTTCCATGCTCAAACTATCACAACAAGTATTAATCGCCTTAATTCTCTTGAATTGTAGCCAGTTCCATCGCTTTTGAGGCATTAAAATTCAAAGCATTATGATCGGTGTTACAAAAATGTAAACGGTTGTTTGAACTTTTGAAGATTGAACGATATCGTGGTCAGACCACAAGGATAAAATAATAGAAGTGATGTCTGCCATGTACCCACATTTACTTGAACCTCTTGATCTTGGATTTACTCATTTACGTAACCGTGTATTGATGGGATCAATGCACACAGGTTTAGAAGAAAATAAAGAAGGCCTACATAAGCTTGCCGCGTTTTATGAAGAGCGAGCGAAAGGAGGCGTTGGTCTTATTGTTACTGGTGGTTTCTCCCCTAATTTACGGGGTAGATTGACCCCATTTAGTGCTGAATTCAGTAAAGTTAAGCACGCAAAAGCGCATCAAGTTGTGACTGAAGCCGTGCATAAGCATGGTGGTAAAATTGCGCTTCAATTGTTGCATGCCGGTCGCTATGCTATGCATCCATTTGCACAGAGTGCTTCAGGGATTAAAGCGCCGATCGCCAAATTCGCACCAAGTGAAATGAGCCCTCGTCAGATAAAGAAAACCATTGATGCCTTTGCAAACAGTGCAGAGCTTGCTCAAGTCGCTGGTTATGATGGTATCGAGATCATGGGTTCTGAGGGGTACCTTATTAACCAATTCATCTGTAAACGTACCAATATGCGTTATGACGAATGGGGGGGATCTTATGAAAAGCGCATGCGTTTTCCGATAGAGATTGTTAAATCGATTCGCGAAGTGGTGGGTAAAGAATTCATTATTATTTTCCGTCTGTCGATGCTTGATTTAGTTGAACAAGGCAGTACGTTTGAAGATGTTGTCCTTTTAGCTCAAAAGCTAGAAGAGGCCGGTGTGAGTATCATCAATACGGGGATTGGATGGCATGAAGCTCGTATCCCGACAATTGCGACACAAGTACCCAGAGGTGCATTTTCTTGGGTAACTGAAAAAGTGAAACCTCACGTGACAATTCCTGTGATCACCTGTAACCGGATTAATACGCCAGAAGAAGCTGAGCGTATTCTCAGTTCTGGACAGGCCGATATGGTGTCGATGGCTCGCCCTTTCTTGGCGGATCCCGATTTCGTTAATAAAGCAGCGCAAGACCAAGCTCAATTCATCAATACCTGTATCGGCTGTAACCAAGCCTGTTTGGATAACGTGTTTAAAGGCAAACGCGCGAGTTGTTTGGTTAACCCTCGAGCGTGTTACGAAACGGAAATTATTATCCAACCAGCTACAGCCACGAAGACTATTGCCGTTGTCGGTGCAGGCCCAGCAGGTTTAGCTTGTGCGACGACGTTAGCTCAGCGTGGACACAAGGTGGATTTGATAGAGAAAAACGACCGCATCGGTGGTCAATTTAGACTGGCCATGCAGATACCCGGGAAAGAAGAGTTCAGAGAAACGATTCGTTACTTTGCTAACCAGATTGATGCGACAGGCGTGAACTTAAAACTGGATACTGAAGCGACGTTTGAGATGTTGCTGAAGTACGATGAAGTCGTGATGGCGGCGGGTGTTGAACCCAGAAAGCTTGATATTGAAGGCATTGACCAAGAAAATGTAGGCGATTATCAAACCTTGATTCGCGAAAAGACACCAGTAGGCGAAAAAGTCGCGATTGTGGGGGCGGGTGGTATTGGCATCGATGTGGCGACTATGTTGACAGAACCGACGTCACACAGTTTAGAGGACTGGCTTCACGAATGGGGCATTGATAAAAATATGGAACATCCTGGTGGGCTTTATCCTTATCCAGATTCATTCAGCGACAAAACGGTTTGGGTGATGCAACGTAAAGTGGGCCGAGTGGGTAAAGGGCCGGGTAAAACCACAGGTTGGATCCATAAGCGTACACTCGAGAAACGTGGCGTTAATCTATTGGGGGGAGTGATCTACAACAAGATTGATGACCAAGGTTTACATATTACCATTGATAAGAAAGACCGAGTGTTGGATGCCGACTCCGTTATCGTGTGTGCGGGTCAAGTGTCTGTTCGTCCATTTGAAGATATGTGGCAAGAGTTTGGTGGCAAACTGCATGTGATAGGCGGTGCCGATTACGCCGGCGAACTGGATGCAGTACGCGCAATTCGTCAAGGTGTTGAGTTAGCTATTAAGCTTTAGAAACCGTTGAATAATGGTGTTTAACTTAGCGATTGAACGATAGATAAGGCTCCTAAGTCAACGATTTAGGGGCCTTAATTGTTTTTCGTCGCGGCTCAAATATTATTTTAAATGGATAGGTATTGAGATTTATTATCGTTTGTATTCTGTGCTAAAGTTCAAGTATACAAATAATAAAGAAATAGTAAGGACTTCAAATGGATGCTTTGGATCTATTGCTCAACAGACGCTCAATCGCAAAACTCTCTGATCCGGCACCTGAAGGTGTGGCGTTAGAAAATATCATCAAAGCAGGTTTACGTGCACCGGACCACGGCGCGTTAACACCGTGGCGTTTTGTTATCGCACAAGGTTCAGGGCTTCAAAAGCTTGCTGATATTTTGGTTCGTGCGGCACAAGCGGATCAAAGTGAAGAAGCGGTGATTGAGAAAGTAAAGAAATCGCCGTTTCGAGCGCCAATGGTCATCACTATCATCGCAAAAGTCACTGAGCACGAAAAAGTGCCCGCATTTGAACAGCACCTATCTGCGGGGTGTGCTGCACAGGCGATGCAAATGGCCGCAGTCGCACAAGGTTTCCAAGGTTTTTGGCGCTCCGGGCATTGGATGTTTCACCCAGAGGTGCGTCAGGCATTTGGCTTAGAAGGTGACGACCAAATCGTTGGTTTCTTATACCTAGGTACTCCGGGTTGTACACCAATGAAGGTGCCAGAGCGTGATTTCTCGAAGTTCGTCGAATTCTTATAAAGAAAGCTGAAACTTGAATAGTGGAATGATAACTGTATAAACAACCAGTTTTTCTTGATTTATTAGGGTCACATTAGATAATGTGGCCCTCATTGTTTGTAGCATCTGGAAAAACATGTCTCGCCTTATTATTGCTGAAAAACCAAGCCTCGGCCGCGCGATTGCCGCTGCACTACCGAATCCACAGAAGAAAGACCAAGGGTTTATCAAATGTGGCAATGGGGATGTGGTGACTTGGTGTGTTGGACACTTATTGGAACAGGTTGAACCGGATGCTTATGATGACCGTTATAAAAAGTGGAACTTAGCCGATCTTCCTATTGTGCCAGAGCAATGGCAGCTGAGACCGCGTAAAGCTTCAAGCAAACAGCTCACGGTGATCCGAAAGCTATTGAAGGACGCGACCCAAATTGTCCATGCAGGCGACCCAGACAGAGAAGGGCAGTTACTGGTTGATGAAGTCATTGATTATTGCAAGGTCTCTAAGGCCAAAAAAGAGTCGATGGACAGGCTATTGATCAGCGACCTGAACTTACCTGCCGTAAAACGTGCGCTCTCTCAAATGCGCAGTAACCGCGACTTTATTCCACTCTCTATTTCTGCATTAGCACGTTCTAGAGCCGATTGGCTGTACGGCATGAACATGACTCGTGCTTATACTTTGCTTGGTCAAAAAGCCGGTTACCAAGGCGTATTGTCGGTTGGTCGAGTGCAAACGCCGGTGCTTGGTTTGGTTGTAAGACGTGATGAAGAAATTGAGAATTTCATTCCCAAAGATTACTTCACGCTGCATGCGCTGATCCCTTACCAAAATAACGGCCAGAGCTTTGATATTCGTGCGCGTTGGAAACCAAGCGAAGCATGTAAACCGTGGCAAGATGAAGAAGGGCGCGTGCTCAATCGAAAGCTGGTTGAGAATGTGGCTAACCGAATTGCGAATCAACCCGCGACGGTGACGGAATCAGAGCAGAAGCAAAGCAAACAAGCTGCGCCACTGCCTTACTCGTTGTCTGCTTTGCAGATTGATGCGTCTAAGCGTTTTGGTATGAGTGCTCAGCAGGTGTTAGATACGTGTCAGTCGTTGTACGAGAAGCACAAACTCATCACTTACCCACGTTCTGACAGCCGCTATCTACCTAAAGAGCACTACTCGCAGCGGGAATCGATAGTAGGCGCTATCGCCAACAATGCGAGAGAGCTACAAAGTGGTGCTCAAGGTGCGGATCTTTCTCTGAAATCAAAAGCATGGAACGACAGCAAGGTCGATGCTCACCACGCAATCATCCCAACACCGAAGAAGTCATCAGTGAATGGCCTGTCTGCCAATGAGATGAAAATCTATCAGCAAATTGCTCGCCAGTATCTGATGCAGTTCTACCCACCTGCGGTTTTTGCGGATGCTAAGCTGGTTTTTGATATCGCTGGTGGCGTGTTCATTGCAAAAGGGCGTCAGCTTATCAACCCCGGTTGGAAGGTGTTGATGGGTAAAACAGACACCGAAGAAAAAGGTGATGGCACGGACACGGTTCCCCCATTGGATAAAGGTACGGTGCTGACCTGTCGTGAAGGCGTGATTGGTGATAAGAAAACAGAGCCACCAAAACATTTCACGGAAGCGACATTGCTTCAAGCGATGACAGGTATCGCACGTTTTGTCGCGAACAAAGACCTTAAAGCGATTTTGAAAGAGACCGACGGCCTTGGCACAGAAGCAACCCGTGCAGGCATTCTAGATACCCTTTTCAAAAGACAACTGCTAACGCGCCAAGGTAAGAGCATTCACAGTAGCCCTGCGGGCAGAGGCTTGATTCATGCCTTACCTGAGGATTCGACCTTCCCAGACATGACGGCACATTGGGAGCACCAGCTGCAAGGCATGGCAGAACGAAATCAAGCGTATCAGCCTTTCATGCAAGCGTTAGAAAGCAAGATTGATGGTTTGATGGGCAAGGTCAAAACAGGCGAAGTTCCTGAGTCTCTGCGCCATCTTCCTAAAGTCGAAAGACCGGCTTTTAAACGTCGTAAAGGCGGTGGTGCGAAGAAGTCTTATGCTAAAGGGACTTACGCTAAGAAGGGCACCAAGAGCTAAAACTATGAGCAAACCGCTATTTATTAGCGATATTGGGAATCGATATTAACGTCCGACTTTACGACCACAACGTTTAAACAGCTGCTGCCAATAATCCACATGGCGACGAGTTGATGATCGAAAGGCTTGGTGTGCATCTTGAATGGGAAAGTAATAACTGTGCAGATCAGGTTGCGCGTCAAACATTCCGAGTTGCGGGGCTAACTGCTGATAGTAGCCATCCAGTTGCGCCATGTAAGGCTGAACCTTACCTATGTATTGTTGCTCGAACACATTGTTGAGATAACGAAACTTAGTGGTGTCCCGTTGCTTGCCACAAATGATATTGTCATCAAAAGTTGTCAGCTGTTTGGTGATGGTATCAAGTTCCGCCGAAGCTCGTGTGAGCGAGTAGTACAAATCCCCGAGAGTCGAACTCTTCTCTAATATTTCTTGAACTTTAGTGGCCTCACCGGACACGAGCGGTGCATTTAATGCTTGATTAATATGCTCTAAGGCACCACGGGTTTGTTGTACCTGATTACCGAGATCAGCGTGTAACCACTGACTCCCCCGCATTTGTGACTGCATCGCATCACTGGCATAGATGAGATTCCATTGATGCAGTGGAAACTGCGCGAGCTTCTGCTGCTCGATCTCTTTCAGAAGCTCTAAGATCTCTCGGTCTAATTCATGATCAGATAAACACTGACCAACACCTTTGAGCAGGGCAACTTGATAATCGTAATTACGAAACTCGTCCGCGACCTTTCCAAGAATAGAATTTCTTTCAGCAATCAGGTTGAACAATCCACACTGACGAAGTTGGTAGCTGTCGATGAGCCCAATAGACAGCGAGGGCACGTCCAGCAACAGTTCTCGTTTTCTCGGTAGGCTTTCAAACGCCCTGTCTTCCTGTATCTCGTCAGCATCTTGCACGTTGGCTATCTTAGTTTGATAGTCATCGAATAACTCTTTGGGCCCTTCACCAAAACAGCCGACGAGCCCCAAGATGATTAAAACCAGAGGTGAGCGCAGCAATAAGTTTGGCAGAAGGTGAGGGTTCATATGTCACTTACTCGTGTGTCTCGTCAGTTATCTCTAATTGAGTGCCGCGGTTCGTTTCAGGCATAGACATTTCGATCATGGTGATTCCTTCTCTGTTCAATCAGTTCACTTTGCTGGCTTGACCCGTTAAAACCAACGCACCACCGATTGGCCGTTAAATATTCTTATAAAAATCATTACTGTTGCCATAGAGTCACAGATCACTCAGAGGAGCTACGTTCGTTGTTCGCTTTCGCTCCTGATAATCCCTGATACCAATGATAATAGTCATTGTTAATTAAGGTTGTCGCCAAGTCTGAGACTGTTATGATTTTGAGAAAGATGCGCAATTAACCTGATTATGATCCCTTTAATTTACCACTCAATCTATTCACAGTTGTCTTTACCAGAAGGCCACCGCTACCCAATCAACAAATATCAGTTGTTACATCGTGCAGTAGAGGCATTAATGGATAGTGAGCCTCAATGGAAGAGCAAGTTTGAAGTTTTCGAACCAACGCCAGTTTCGGTTGAACAAGTAAAACAGGTTCACGATAGTGAATATGTCGATTTACTTGTGTCTGGACATTTACCTGCGGCAAAGATGAGACGTATCGGGTTCCCGTGGAGCGAGCAACTTATCGAAAGAACACTCTACTCCAGTGGTGGAACCTGCTTGGCCGCTGAAATGGCAATAGAGCGTGGGTTAGCGATTCATTTGAGTGGTGGTTATCATCACGCGCATCATGATTTTGGCAGTGGCTTTTGTTTGTTGAACGATCTGGTTTTAGCGGCAAAACACGCGCTGACCTTTGAACATATCGATAAAGTGTTGATTGTTGATTGTTGATAGTGATGTTCATCATGGCGATGGCACAGCAACACTATGCCAAGAGAGCGACGATATCATTACTCTGTCGTTTCACTGCGACAAAAACTTCCCAGCACGCAAACCACTCTCTGATTTCGATGTGCCATTAAGTCGTGAAACAGAAGATGAAGAGTTCTTACGTTGTTTTGAGCAAGTCACTAAGTTAGCGATTGCTCACCAGCAACCTGATCTGATTATTTATGATGCGGGGGTCGATATCCATCAAGACGATGAACTGGGCTATTTGAATGTCTCGACACAAGGGATATTTGAACGTGACTGTTTGATGATTGAATTAGCGAAATCAGAGTCTATTCCGATGGCATGCGTAGTCGGTGGCGGGTATCGAACTCAACATCTAGATTTGGTGCCGATTCATATGCAGCTGTTGAAAGCGGCATTTGCTGTCAGCCGTTGAACGATGAGCTTGTGTGATCACCAGATGCAAAAAAGCCGCTGATTTCTCAGCGGCTTTCTTTAATGTGGTGGAGGGATAGGGATTTGAACCCTAGAACCGCTATTAACGGTTGCCGGTTTTCAAGACCGGTGCTTTCGACCACTCAGCCATCCCTCCAGTGGTGTGAATAATATAAGGGAGAGAGTGCCTTGTAAACCCTTAATTATAATAATATTGTTTACTTGCTTGTTTTCTAACCGATTGCGAGAATAAAAAAGGGAAGCCACTCGCTTCCCTTTTTTATTTGATGATTATTTAATCATTCTTTGTGTAGAAACGTTGTAGTTCTGTTAGGCCTTGCATCAATACCGGTAAACGAGGGCTAACGTCTTTTAGTCGCTTATAGTGTTCATCATACAGCTTATAGTTACCAAACTTATCGAGCACCGTGGTTTGCTTGTCGGTAACAAGTGCGAGTTCACGTGAATTGCCTGCAAGTATCCATTTCCGCGTACGTTCATCAAATAGGCTGCGACCGCTACTGAAATCTGTAGGATTTGAAGATACCCCAAGCAGTTCTTGCATCAGTGTGACTGACACATCTAAGTGACTCGAACGGTGCGTGTATTTGGAAGCCGGCTTGCCAGGCCAATGGATGAACAAAGGAACTTGTAACTGGTAGCGACTGTAGTTAGAGTTTGAGCCCCAGCTGTTTGTCTTCGTTTCGTTAAATTCAGTACCGTGATTAGACGTAATGATGACGACAGTATTCTCGTTAAGTTCTAGACGTTTTAGTTCAGCGTAGAGAGTTGCCAATTGGTTGTCTGCTGCCTGCGCTGACTTTTGGTAATCAGCCGCTAAACGCTGATCAGTGCTCAACGCAGGATCAGAAACAGAATCGTAATTTGAGAAGTTATCGAGTGTTGTAAGCTCAATAAAGTTGAACCAAGGCCCTTTTCTTCCTGACGACTGCACCCAATCTGACCATGCTTGAATCGCGCTTTGATCATCGTAGGTTGCTTTCTTTGACATCACATCACGGCCGCGGAAAATAATTTCCGAGTAAAGAGGATCGTCGAAGTTATCACCACTAAAAGCAGCAAACTTATAATTGTGATTATCTAAAACATCGAATAACACTGAGCTAGATCCCTGTGCTTCAATGCTGCTTGCGTAGCTGCTTGGAAGACCATAGAACAAGCCGAAAACACCAAACATATCGTTACTGGAACTGTAGTGATTGGTGAAGTTGATCGACTGTTGTGCATAGGCATAGCTATTTGGCATCGCTGTGGCATTGAGCGCATCAGAACGAAGGTTGTTTACACTTACCATCAGGATGTTGAGATCATCGCTGCGGCGGTTGTATTGGATCTTTTCTAGTGGGTAGCTGATTAAGTTTACGGACTCTTTATTTTCCTCTAAACGCTGTAGATATTCTTCTCGATCTAAAAGGCCATGTTTTTCCATAAAGCTTTTTGCTGTCATAGGGTAAGACAGTGGGAAATTGGTCTTTTGATTGGTAACTGGATTATAGAAATAAGCATCAGCCCACATGTAGGTCAAATGGCTGCTGATAAAACATAAGAAGAAGACGGCAGCGATCGGTCGGCCAATGCGTTTGTGAGACAGTTTACGTTGTTTACGCCAAACCCATTCAGAGAGACCTAGCTGTAATAAGAATATGAGCGGCATCATAATGAAGAGGTGCTGCAAATCTGAGGTAAATGCAGACTCCTCTCCACTGAATAAAACCTCCCACACGACAGGTGTCAGGTGGAGGTTTATATTTTGATACGTTTGGGTATCAATCAGTAGGACAGTTAAACCTATGGTTGCGAAGATAACGGCAACCAAACGTAATAACTTCCTCGACGGAAGAATGAACGTAAGTGGGAACAGCACTAACAGGTAGAGAGCAAAGACTAAAAAGCCAAAATGACCAACCCAGGATACGGCCAAATAGAATTGACCTAATAGGGTTTCTGGCCAAGCAGATTGAGTGATATAACGAGTACCGATCAACATCGCCGCAATGATGTTGAAAAATGCAAACCAATGACCCCAACCAACCAGTCGAGATACACGATCGCTATATGAGTTTGCGCTGTCTACCATGTATAGTTCTTTTATCCGTCAATCAAATTTAGTGAGACTTTTTGTCTTCAAGAGAAGAAATTAAAGCCTCGGCAAATTTTTCAGCAATTCCTTTGCGTTGTGAAGCTGCAACATTCTGATTTAAGACATTGGTTGCGATATTTCCAGCGATCATCAGTGAAAG
This sequence comes from Vibrio minamisatsumaniensis, assembly GCF_050337445.1. Lineage (NCBI taxonomy): Bacteria > Pseudomonadati > Pseudomonadota > Gammaproteobacteria > Vibrionales > Vibrionaceae > Vibrio > Vibrio minamisatsumaniensis. Next base: position 23,584 of record NZ_JAKJSY010000061.1, read on the forward strand.
CTCAGGTGAAGCTTTGTGCTTAGTGAGCACAGCGCCTACTTCAGCCAGGATGTTTTCAACTTGATCATCTGTGTATTTCGATATAATCGGCATAAGGACTCTAATAATGATAGTAAAAGCGGCTTATGATAACCTACTATTCACGACAACTGAAACCTGAACGGTAATATTTTCATTATGAGCCTTCACCTTTCCAACGTAATTTTACATCAATTAAGCAAGAACGATCAGGAAGAGCTGATTGTTAACTATCGTGCTGAGTCTCTCGAAAACGATGCGTCATCTGAAAGCCTAGTGGCTGAGCTTCACCGAGTGTTCAACTCAAAAGCAGGCAAAGGGTTTGGTTCGTTTAAATCCGACAGTGAATTTCAACAGTCTTTGCATGAATTTCGCACCGGAGAACAAAGCTTCTATGATTTCTCTCAAAAAAGTGCATTACGTCTAAAAGATGAGCTTTCAAAGTATCCTTTTGCTGATGAGGGGACTTTGGTGTTAGCGGAATATCAATCACTGGCGACAGACTACCTGTTCATTGGCTTACTGCCTTCAAACCAAAGCTTGAAAGTGACAGAAGGGCTTGATATCAGTGCAACGGATTATCTTGATATCTCGAAGATGGACATTGTCGCGCGCCTTGATCTCTCAACATACGATACAGACAAAGAGTCAAACCGTTATCTGACTTATATTAAGGGACGTGTTGGTCGTAAAGTCGCCGATTTCTTTTTAGATTTCTTGCAGGCAGAAGTTGGTTTAGATGCAAAGCAGCAAAACCAAGTATTGATGCAAGCGGTAGAAGATTTTGTTTCGGATTCTAAGTTAGAAAAAGAAGAAGCGATCAGCTATAAAAAGCAGGTTGCAGACTACTGTAATGAGCAGCTAAAAGCGGGCGATGAAGTTCAAGTGCGTGAACTTTCTGGTGAGTTGCCAACAAGTACCGATGGTACAAGCTTCTTTGAATATACTAGTGAGCAAGGCTATGAGTTAGAAGAAAGCTTCCCTGCCGATCGCGCAACTATGCGTAAACTAACAAAATTTGTTGGTGCTGGTGGCGGTTTAAATGTTAGTTTTGATAGTCTACTTCTAGGCGAACGTATCTTTTACGATCCGGAGACCGACACGCTAACGATTAAAGGCACACCACCGAACTTACGTGACCAACTGACTCGCAATAAGTCATAGTCCTGGGTTAACGGATAAAAGCGGCAGCAGGATGTTGTCGCTTGTTTTGTGCTCAATCTTTTAGTTAATGTCATGGCTTCTAGTTAACACGCACAAGGACTATAGATGGAACAATCAGTAGCAAAGCCCAAACGCTTTAAAAAACCAGCCACTTTTTTGGTCGTGCTCTTGGCTCTGTGGTTAGTTCCTTCACTGGCTCTTCTTAATCTAAGTCGCTCCTACACCAATTCTCTTGCTCAAATCAATGAGCTTGGTATCCGCGTTAACGAATTGAGACAATCTCTTTATTTCTCGGAACCGCTTCGAGTCTCTCGTATCAATGATCTAGCACTCAATGCTCAGTTGGTTTATTCAATTCGACTTCAGATTGAATCAGATTTCCAACATGCCTTGTTTCGCCCTGATGTCAACCAACTGCTATACGTAACTGATCAGTTTCTAGAAAACTTTGATGAGTTCATCCCGATAGAAAGTCAGGTTCAAGACCTCGTTTATAACATCAAGGTATTACGTGCTGACTCCAATCTTTCTCCCAGCCTAAAACCGCTGTTAATTGAATTCGGCGTGGTGGTTTTTGAAGCTATGTATTCTGATAATCAAAGATCGTCAGCCACCTATCGAGCCTTTGATATGATTTTAGAAAAATCTTATTCATTGGGAATCGAAGAGCAAGATGCGATGCAACAACTACTTGCTGAGGCATCAACCTTATTAGGGGATTACGCGAAGCTCAATTATTTAGTGGATAAAATCAAGATAAATTCAGTGACAGAACAGATCATTAAACTCGAAGCTAAATTTCATAACCGTCAATTTAAACTATTAGTCATGATGTTAGGTTTAAGTTTAGTGGCGGTGTTCGTGTTAGCTGTATGGGGGGCTCGCTCAAAAACGAGAAGAGAAGAAGAGAGTAAACCCTCTTTTGATTCTGATATTAATTTAAGCAAACAAGATGCGTTCACGATGGCTAACCAGGAAGAGCGGGTATTCAGTACCTCTCGTAGTGGTGATGTTTTCTCAGCGAAAACGGACAGAGACGCTTACGTAGGGGAGGACGGACACCTTAATGAATCTTGCGAAGTGTCATTACCAGAGAAGAACAGTATTACCAATCAACAAACTATCGAGCAAAGTAATCAAGACGTGCCGGAGGCAGAGCGCTCTGTCGCCAGTGTGATCAATTCAAAGCCTGCAATTGATATTGAAGATATGCTCGAAACGCTCGATGGTGATGTTGAGTCAGTTGAACTGTTGCTTGGCGTCTTTGTTCAAGATCACGCAGAGGACTTTACAAAGTTTAAATCTCTACTAGCCGACGATCAAACCTCAGCGGTTCGTGTTGTGCATAGCCTAAAAGGCGTGGCAGGCACGATTAAAGCATCTCGATTAGCGATCATTGCCACGAGTATTGAATTGACAATGAAGCAGTCGAGTCCGATTGAGGAACACGATTTAATGGAACTCGAGTTGGCAATAAAAGCATCTGTGGATTTTGCTCAAGCGTATTTAGATCGTCAGCGTTAATGCCTGTCGAGATGATTGATATGACTTTGGTTAAGCACTCCATCGTGAGGGGAGTGTTGGTCAAAGTAGAAAAAGAGCGCTCTAGGGCGCTCTTTTTGCATCGATACCATTAATGCTTTTTGGGTACGGATCTTCCAAAAGATCGAGGGTGATAAAGCCGCTAACACATCAGGATGTTAAGCTTGTTGCTTAGTGAGCTCTATCACTTCTTCGGTGTCAAGTGCTGGCGCTGTTGGTTCACACTTGTCAACGAACCAACCCATATAAGACGTTACGATAGTCACGATGATACAGATGAAGCTTAACCACATGAATGGCGCGTAAGAGAGTGTAGCAACGCCAAGAATACTCGCCATGTAGATACCGTTATCACTCCAAGGAACCATACCCGACGTTAACGTACCGCCAAATTCAGCGTTACGAGAGAGATTCTTACGTTTGTAGCCTAAGCGGTCATAGTTTTTCGCACAGATTTTTGGCGTCAGGATGAGAGATACATACATTGCAGAACCAAAAACGTTACCCATGAAAGCTGTACCAATGGTGCTGGTTGCCAGTGAGCCTGCGCTCTTAACCCGGCGTTCGAACACCTTAGCAATCGTCTCTAGCACACCGACTTTATCCAGTAGACCACCGAAGCCTAAACCAAACACAATAACCGCAACCGAACCTAACATTGAAGACATGCCACCACGGTTAAGAATCGAGTCGATGAACTCCACGCCAGATGAAATAGAGAACGGTGCCCATGCTGTATTAAAAGCAGTAAGGAAGTCGATTTCTTGGATCATCACGGCCCAGATTATACCTAGCAGAGAACCAAAACTGATCACAGGGAATGACGGCATGCGGAAAGCCAACAGGCCAAGTACAATCAATACGGGTACGAATGAGTATGGCGTGATGTAGAACTGGACTTCCATTGCTTTAATTACTGAGTCGACTTGGCTCATGTCAACGTTGCCCGCGTAGTGGAAACCAAATGCAGTAAACATTATCCCTGTAATTACGTAGCTGATTAGTGCGACGGGTAACATGCCTTTAATATGTTCAACAACTTCGACACCAGACATCGATGAAGCAAGGATCACTGAATCAGAAAGTGGAGACATCTTGTCGCCAAAGTAACAACCCGAAAGTACGGCACCCGCGGTGATTGGTGCAGGAACCCCCAGACCTTGGCCAATCCCCATCATTGCAATCCCCGCGGTACCAGCAGCTCCCCAAGAGGTGCCAGTTGCTAAAGCCGTGAGGGAACAGATGATCATAGTCGCTAAAAGGAAGATAGAAGGATGAATAGCTTTAAGACCATAGTAAATGATGGTTGGTACAATCCCGCCAGAGATCCAGGTACCAACAAGAGCGCCAACGGCTAAAAGTATTAAAACCGCGCCTAAGCCATTCGATATTCCCTTGAGTGCCGCTTTTTCTAGGTCTTTGTATTGGTGTCCAAGACGAAGACCAAGAACAATGATAATGAACCAGCCAATGTACAAGGCGAGTTGGATTGGGAGGTCGAACTTTGCCGTAAAGGAAAAAGCAAGGGATAGAAATAGTCCTAACGCAATGAATACCTGCAACAGGTTCGGCAGTCGAGTTTTACTCTGCTTCATAAAAGCCTCTTATTATTTCGAGCATTTATAGTACTTGGTTATCGTTTTGGGGTGCGAAGTAGACATTACATCAATTAGAGTATTATATCGAACAAATGCGTACTAGTTGTGATATTTGACTATTAAATTATTTATTTGTGGTTGTATTGTCTGATTTTTTTGTTAAAATGATGAATGCCATGTGTTGTTTTTTGTTGTGTATTGTTTGTGCTTTGTGAAATGCTACTCGGGTTAAGTGCTATCAAATAGTGACAATCACTATTGACGTTGATTTTTATCGGAATGGCAATTGGCCCTTTTGGGCGGCAACATCTTGGGTGATCCACGTAATGCGTGATGTATTAAAGATAAGGACACCTCATACGATTTAGAGATAACTGCACTATTTATCGCGTTCACTTAAAATAAACGAAAAAGTTACACTTTTTGCTAAAAAGCACTTGAGTTCTGTTTCTGAAAAACTTATAGATGGGGGAGAGTAATTTTTTAATTTATACATGGAGAGTGAGCGATGAGAGTAGGTCTAGTTGGTTGGCGCGGTATGGTTGGTTCGGTACTGATGCAACGTATGGTTGAAGAAAAAGATTTCGACCTGATTGAGCCTGTTTATTACAGCACATCTCAGATTGGTATTCCTGCCCCTGTTCTAGGTGGTAAAGATGCAGGCCTCCTTCAAGACGCTTTTGATATTGATAGCCTAAAACAGCTTGATGCTGTGATTACCTGTCAAGGTGGCGATTACACATCAAAAGTATACCCAGCACTGCGTCAAGCCGGTTGGAAAGGTTACTGGATTGATGCAGCTTCTACTCTGCGTATGGACGCGGATTCAATCATCACTCTTGATCCTGTTAACTTGGCTCAAATCCAGCAAGGCATTCACAGTGGCACCAACACTTTCGTTGGCGGTAACTGTACTGTGAGCTTAATGCTGATGGCTCTGGGCGGCCTATACGAGAAAGGCATGGTTGAATGGATGAGTGCCATGACTTACCAGGCGGCTTCAGGTGCGGGCGCTAAGAACATGCGTGAGTTGATCTCACAAATGGGTGTGATCAATGACAGCGTAAGTTCTGAATTAGCGAACCCTGCAAGTTCGATTCTTGACATCGATAAGAAAGTCGCAGATACGATTCGTTCATCGTCATTCCCAACTGAACAATTTGGTGCTCCGCTTGCAGGCTCACTGATTCCTTGGATCGATGTGAAGCGTGAAAACGGTCAGAGCAAAGAGGAGTGGAAAGCCGGTGTTGAAGCGAACAAGATTCTTGGTCTAGATGGTCAGCCAATCCCAATTGATGGTACTTGTGTACGAATCGGTGCAATGCGTTGTCACGCTCAAGCACTCACGATCAAGCTTAAGCAAGACGTGCCAATGGACGAGATCGAAGAGATCATCGCAACGCACAATGATTGGGTTAAAGTGATTCCTAACGACCGTGACATCACGGCACAGGAGCTAACACCTGCAAAAGTGACAGGAACCATGTCTGTACCAGTCGGTCGTCTGCGTAAGATGTCGATGGGTAACGATTTCCTAAACGCCTTCACTGTTGGTGACCAACTGCTTTGGGGGGCGGCAGAACCACTACGTCGTACTCTGCGCATTATCCTTGCTGAGAAAGCGTAACTGCCTCATTTTTTAGAATAATTAACGAAGAAGCGCCTTAGGGCGCTTTTTTGTGCTTCACGCTAGACGATTTACGTTTTATGGCATTAGTGAAATTCGTCTTTTTAAACTTGTTAACAACGAGTATATAAGCTTCACAATCACGAGGCGAGTGAAAGCCAATGTGCTCTACTCGGCTCGTGTGTGAACGATACGATATGCCAATAAAAGGCGTTTGGGGTGCTGTTGAACGTTATGCTAAGCCAGGTAATAAATTACGTAATCCATTCGCAATAAACTCGATACCGAGTGCGCCAAGAATTAACCCCATGATACGTGTGATGACGTTGATCCCTGTTTGTCCCAAGAAACGAACGATCACAGGCGCAGAGCGGAACAGTAGCCAAGAACAGGTCGCAAATACAATAATGCTAATGCCTATACCGAGTGTATCAATCGTAGCAGGGTAACGAGAGCTGTACACTATCGTCGAGCTGATTGCACCCGGACCAGCCATGAGCGGCATCGCTAAAGGTACGACACCGATTTGCTCTTTACTGATGTACTCAGATTTCTCTTGCTTGTTCTGTTTATCTTCACCGAGCTTACCGCTCATCATCGAAAAGGCGATGCTCAATAAGAGTAAGCCGCCGGCAACTCGGAACGAATCCAATGAGATGCTGAACATGTCTAATAGTAATTGCCCAGCAACAAGCGACACAATTAAGATAACGGCAACGGCGACGTTGGCTTGCAAGGCGGTCCTATTTCTCTCTTCAGGGGGCATATGAGCTGTAAGAGAAACAAAAATAGGCATGATGCCGATGGGGTTTACGGCAGCAACAAGCCCAAGGAAGAATTGCAGAAAAATTGCCAGTTCTAAACCTTGCATGAGAGCGGTCTCCAGTTAGCGTATTTGATATGAAGGTGTGTTCTGTGAATCGTCAGAATGCGTAATGTAAGTGACATTTACGAATTTCACGAATGAAAAAAACTAACGTGAAGCAGGGGCTATTTWTTAGAAAAACTAATTGAACTTCACTTTTGTATTAAACCTGTTTCAACTTGGTTGTAATTGTTTCATTTGGTAACTTCTCTCTTGTAAATGTTAACTGTCGCACGAAATTAATAAAAATTATGACAG
>NZ_JAKJSY010000062.1:0-29886 GCF_050337445.1 Vibrio minamisatsumaniensis
GTATCATGGATGGCAAAGACTTGAGCCCAATACCGTATCTGTCTTGAAGAAATTGAATATTGTTTTGCTAAGTAGAGAGATGACGTGCCATCTAAGTATTGCTTAGCAATGATACATTTTAGCTCTCGGCTATATTTGGACATAAAAAGACCCCCAATAATTGGTGTCCAACTATTGGGGGTCAGTTCAGATTGAGGGCTTTTATTTTCCAACCGCGTCAAACGCTCGTCCATCTTTTCCATCATCAAGAGCATCCACTTAACATCCGTTTTCAAGGTTATACCTACACCAACTCCACTAGATAAAGCGCTAGCAACTGCGATTATTAATGTTTGATACTCTGCCATTACTTGAACTCGTTGCGTAGGGTTTCCCATAGGCCAAATACTATTGGAGCACTTGCGCCAATAATGCCACCGAATTGAACACCGTCTGCCGATACGCTAGCGGTGATAAGTTCAGGGTGACCAGCTACCAAAGCCGCTCCTGCACCAAGTAACGCTAAACCCTTTTTAGTGGATGGTTGGTCAAGGTCAACCTTTAGCCACATGCATGCCATCATTTTTCCACAAATTCATTCATAATAGCTATAGTTAAGGTTCATTAATCAGTTATGTCTTGAGTCCCACCGTTCTTTTGAGTTAACTTGTCTTATTCGAAGTCGTAGGTCACAATATGCCCTGTACCTGACTTTAATAAAAATCAATGGCTCCTAAAAAGAAGCACCCTAGAAATCGTGTTATATTGGGGATATCCAATTGAATGGTGAAAAAATTTGGACCACACATTAATAGAGCAAGTTGAAGGGATATGTACATCGCGAGGAGTTAGGCTAACACCTCAGAGAAAACGAGTGTTTGAACTCATTTTCTCTAATAGGAAAGCCTCTAGTGCTTATGAATTGTTAGAGCAATTGAAAGTCAGTGAACCGCAAGCTAAACCTCCTACCGTTTATCGCGCTTTAGATTTTTTGTTGGAACAAGGCTTCATTCATCGAGTTGAGTCAACCAATAGCTTTATATGTTGCTGTTCATGTAATGCGAAGCAACATTTTTCGCAGCTCTTAATTTGCGATAAGTGTGGCACAGTCATAGAACTACAAGACGATGCTCTTATCAAGCAACTCGCTAAAAACGCCGAGAAGCACGGTTTTCAATTAACGAATCACGTTATTGAGTCTCATGGCATTTGCCAAACTTGCTCCTCTGATATGAAAGAATAAGATTATAGAAGAACATTATGCGCGCTGAATTTGTAAACCCGTTTTTAGCTTCTTTAATGAATGTACTAAAAACGATGGCTTCCTTAGAGTTAAAGCCACAAAAACCGAGAGTTAAGAAAGATGAAATCGCTCGTGGTGATGTTTCTGGCCTGATTGGTATGGTTGGAACACAGTCTAGAGGCTCGATGTCGATCACTTTTGATGAGAGCCTTGCCCTAGAAATCATGGAAAACATGCTAGGCGAGCGACCAAATGGCTTAAACGAAGAAGTGACCGATATGGTGGGTGAAATCACCAACATGGTGACTGGCGGTGCCAAGCGCATTCTTGCTGAAAGCGGGTTCGATTTCGATATGGCGACCCCGATTGTTGTTTCAGGTAAAGGCCATACTATTCGTCACAAGTGTGAAGGGGCTATCATCATCATGCCGTTCACCTCTCAATGGGGCAATGCTTTCATCGAGATCTGTTTCGAATAAAGTCATCGGCTAAAATATATCGCTATCGAAACAACCACTCAGAATTGAGAAGGCTGACGTCCATATGTCAGCCTTTTTTATTGGCTGCGATGTGGCCTTTGCTTGATCGACAGAGACAAAAACGCCAACCCGAAGGTTGGCGTTTTTTTGGTGCTATTAACTCAATTAAGCTTTAAGTGCTTTAAATGCGTTGATGAGACCGTTCGTTGAGCTGTCGTGAGACGTTACTTGCGCATCGTCAGCCAGCTCTGGAAGAATTTGGTTCGCCAGTTGCTTACCAAGTTCTACACCCCATTGGTCGAAGCTGAAGATGTTCCAGATAACACCTTGAACGAAGATCTTGTGCTCGTACATCACGATTAAGTTGCCTAAAGCGCGAGGGGTAATTTGCTTAACAAGAATTGAGTTCGTTGGGCGGTTACCTTCAAAGACTTTGAAAGGTACTAGCTCAGCCACTTCTTCAGCTGTTTTGCCCGCTGCTAGGAATTCAGCTTCTACTGTCTCTTTTGTCTTACCGAAAGCGAGCGCTTCAGTTTGAGCAAAGAAGTTAGACATTAGCTTCTGGTGGTGATCAGAGGCTGGGTTGTGGCTGATAGCCGGCGCGATGAAGTCTGATGGGATCAGCTTAGTGCCTTGGTGAATCAGTTGGTAGAAAGCGTGCTGGCCGTTTGTACCAGGTTCACCCCAGATGATAGGACCTGTTTGGTACTCTACTGGGTTTCCGTCACGATCCACAAATTTACCGTTCGATTCCATGTTGCCTTGCTGGAAGTAAGCAGCAAAACGGTGCATGTATTGATCGTAAGGTAGAATTGCTTCTGACTCAGCGCCGTGGAAGTTGTTGTACCAAATACCGATAAGCGCAAGGATTACTGGAATATTGCTTTCAAACTCAGTTGAAGCAAAGTGGTTATCCATCTCGTGAGCACCTTCTAGTAGCTCAACGAAGTTATCGAAGCCAACAGATAGTGAGATAGAAAGACCGATTGCAGACCATAGTGAGTAACGACCACCAACCCAGTCCCAGAATTCGAACATGTTGTCAGTATCAATACCAAACTCAGCGACCGCTGTTGCGTTGGTTGATAGTGCTGCGAAGTGCTTAGCAACGTGAGCGTTATCACCCGCTTCCGCCAAGAACCAATCACGTGCAGAGTGCGCGTTAGTCATTGTTTCTTGAGTCGTGAATGTTTTTGATGCCACTAAGAATAGCGTTGTTTCTGGGTTGAGAGGCTTAAGCGTCTCAACGACGTGAGTGCCGTCTACGTTCGAAACGAAGTGCATGTTTAGGCGCGTTTTGTATGGCGTAAGTGCTTCAGTCACCATGTATGGACCAAGGTCCGAACCGCCGATACCGATGTTCACAACATCCGTGATCGCTTTTCCTGTGTAACCTTTCCACTCACCAGAAACGATACGGTGTGTGAACAGTTCCATTTTTGCGAGTACTGCGTTCACGGCTGGCATTACGTCTTTGCCATCCACCATTACTGGCTTGTCGCTACGGTTACGTAGAGCCGTGTGAAGAACTGAACGACCTTCAGTCTTGTTGATTGCATCACCGCCGAACATTGCTTCGATTGCTGACTTAACTTCAGTCTCGTTCGCAAGAGCAAATAGGTGCTGCATCGTTTCAGCGTCGATAAGATTCTTAGAGTAATCGACTAAGATGTCTGAACCGAAACGAGCAGAAAAATTCTCGAAACGCTTTGCATCTTGAGCAAACAGCTCTTTCATATCCATATCTTGAGCAGATTCAAAATGTGCCGTTAGAGCTTTCCACGCTTGTGTTTGCGTTGGGTTGATATTTTTCAACATGGTATCTATCCCGATGTTACTGTAGGTTTTATTCTAAACGTCACCGAAGTGATGAATAGAACCCCCGATTAGGCGAAAGTTTATATTTTTCTATGATGACCAAACCGCGTCATCACTGAAAGATTCTTTGTAATTTTTTTTCACGACGTATTATGCCGCATATGAAGAGCTGTACCTTGAGATAAATCAGGATTCGATTTCCTGATAGAAAGATCAGCGATGGAAACCCCTCGAACATAGTTAGATGCGAGCGAAACCGGATAAATTCAAGTTAAAAAGATAGCCTTAAACCACTTTTTTTCCAAATACATTATAGAGGATGGCGTATGTGGCTGCAGAAAACGATATACCTAAAACCACGAAAGCGGGGATTTCATCTCATTACTGATGAAATTGAACAACAGGTAAACGATATCAATGGTCTATCTGTTGGTTTACTACATCTCTTTATTCAACATACCTCGGCCAGTCTTACCCTCAATGAGAATGCCGATCCGACTGTCCGTACCGATATGGAGTCGCACTTCAATCAGTTTGTTCCCGAGCGAGCACCCTACTATAGACACATCGATGAAGGCGATGATGACATACCCGCCCACATTAAAGCATCGACACTTGGCACCAGTGTGACAATACCGATAACGAACGGTCGTTTAGCTTTAGGAACATGGCAAGGCATTTACTTAGGTGAGCATCGCGATTGTGGTGGCAGCCGTACGGTGATTGCGACCATTCAAGGTGAGTCGTTTTAATCCGTCTGCTATCGATAGGTTCGACATTCAACAGCCATACATCGCAAGCAAGGAACCCATAAAAAAGGGTGACACGGTTCTGTGCCACCCTAAAAAGTAGAGCGTTTCGTTTTGATGCACTGTTTTATAAAAGCAGATTTTTGTATTGTCGAGTTTTGGTTAAGCCATTACTTCACATATTCCATCGCAACACGTGAAGTCAGTTTAGTGACTAACTCGTAAGCGATAGTGCCGATATGTTCAGCCACTTCTTCTGAAGGTAAATCTTTACCCCATAATGTCGCTTCATCACCGACTTTATCGGCCGCATCAGGGCCGAGATCGACCGTTAGCATGTCCATTGATACTCGTCCTGCGATCGGTACTTTTCGACCGTTAACGAACACTGGCGTGCCGTTAGGCGCAGTGCGAGGGTAGCCATCTCCGTAACCAATCGCGATAACACCAACCTTGGTATCACGCTCACTGGTCCAGTTAGCGCCATAACCGACACTTTCACCGGCTTTTACATCACGAACGGCAATCAGGTGTGAGGTCAGGGTCATCACAGGTAGAAAACCTAGCGCTTGCGCTGATTTATCCACAAACGGAGAGACACCGTAAGAGATGATTCCCGGACGAACCCAATCAAGGTGACTGTCTGGCCAAGCGAGTAAACCCGCAGAGGCAGCCAGTGAACGCTCCCCTTCACAACCTTCGGTAAGAGACAAGAAAAGCGCTGTCTGTTCAACAGTGGTGGCTCTATCCAGTTCATCCGCACAACCGAAGTGGCTCATGTAACGCAGAGGTTTGGCAACATTCGCACATTGATGCAAACGCTCAACAAAGTTCTGATATTGCTCAGGGCGAACACCTAATCGGTGCATACCACTGTCGACTTTTAGCCATACCACAACGGGTGTTTCCAAATCCGCATTCTCTAGTGCGCTTAATTGCTCTTCACAGTGCACCACAGTTTGGATGTTATTGGTCACCAAGATTGGCAAATCGCACGAAGAGTAAAACCCTTCCAGCAACAAAATAGGTTTAACAATGCCACCAGCACGAAGTTGCAGTGCTTCTTCAATACGCGCCACACCAAAAGCATCAGAGCTTTTTGAATGCTTAGCGATATGCAGTAAGCCGTGTCCGTAGCCGTTGGCTTTTACAACCGACATGACCTTGCACTGCGGAGCCTTCAACTTTATCTGGTTCAGGTTATGTTCGAGCGCGTTTAAGTCAATGCTCGCCGTTGCCGCTTTCATGTAAGTCATGAACGATTACTCATCATCAAATGCAGGGCCTGCATAATTATCAAATCGGGAGTGTTGCCCTTGGAATGTCAAACGAACCGAACCAATAGGACCGTTACGTTGCTTACCGAGGATAATCTCAGCGATGCCTTTTAGTGAACTGTCTGGGTTATAAACCTCATCGCGATAGATGAACATGATCAAATCGGCATCTTGCTCAATCGAACCTGATTCACGCAAATCCGAGTTGACTGGGCGCTTATCAGCACGTTGCTCTAGGGAACGGTTAAGCTGAGAAAGTGCCACAACCGGAACGTTCAGTTCTTTTGCGAGTGCTTTGAGCGAGCGCGAAATTTCCGCAATTTCTAGAGTACGGTTATCCGATAGCGAAGGGACACGCATTAACTGAAGGTAATCTATCATGATCATCGAGAGACCATCATGCTCACGAGCGATACGTCGAGCACGCGAGCGCACCTCTGTTGGTGTTAAGCCCGAGCTGTCATCGATATACATATTCTTCTTATCCATCAGAATACCCATACTCGATGAGATACGAGCCCAATCTTCATCGTCTAACTGACCGGTACGAATCTTGGTTTGGTCTACGCGAGAAAGCGAGGCCAACATACGCATCATCAACTGTTCGGCTGGCATCTCTAGCGAGAAAATCAACACAGGCTTGTCTTGTTTCATCGCCGCATTTTCACACAAGTTCATCGCAAACGTGGTTTTACCCATCGATGGACGCGCAGCAACAATGATTAAGTCAGAACCCTGTAGGCCTGCTGTCTTCTTGTTGAGATCATTAAAGCCAGTATCAACACCGGTCACACCATCTTGTGGGGTTTTGTACAGAATCTCGATACGTTCTAGCGTCTTCTCTAGAATGCTATCAACGTTTTGTGGCCCTTCATTTTCACTCGCTCGGCCTTCGGCAATCGCGAAAACTTTACTTTCAGCCAGGTCAACCAACTCTTCCGATGTACGACCTTGAGGATCGTAACCTGAATCTGCTATTTCATTCGCCACTCCAATCAGGCTGCGCACAAGTGCACGCTGTGCCACGATATCTGCATACGCATTGATGTTGGCCGCACTGGGTGTGTTTTTCGCGAGATCGGCAAGGTAGGCAAAGCCACCGACTTCCTCTAATTGCTCTCGCAACTCTAAATGCTCAGAGAGTGTAATGAGATCCAGAGGAGAGCTGTCTTCAAGGATGTCTTTTGCCGCTTCAAAGATCAGACGGTGAGGACGACTATAAAAGTCTTTGGCCACGACCTTTTCGGCAACTGTATCCCAGCGTTCGTTATCCAATAACAAACCGCCAATAACAGATTGCTCAGCTTCTAATGAATGTGGCGGGACCTTGATGGCATCCACCTGAGCGTTGGCTGATTTCTGACTTTTGGTATCCACTATGACTACACTCAATAACTAATAATGATCGTTCATTATACTCAAGAACATCCATTTGTAATCCGATCCTAAGCGTTTGTTTTATTCTTCAGGAATAATTTACTTATTGCTGACGGAAATCACCAAGGGTAGCATTACGATTCACCCATTCATTCACTGTATAATCGAGGTACGCGTGTCCAAGTTATTGGCTCTGAGCATTGGTCTCCTTAGCTCTCCTTTGGCGTTAGCTGAAGATGCTAAAGCCTCTGTTGATGCCATCCTCGACTCTATAACATTGCCCCCCGTCGAAGTTGAGCCTACTGTCGTTGCCTCCACCTCTGAAAACAAAGAGATGGCGAGCGCACCGGCAGATATTGAATTGCCCAACCCGCTAAAGACTGAAATCGAATTTGGATATCAGTCGCATACGGGTAATTCAGACTCTCGCTCACTGAATGCGCGTCTAAATGGTGAATATACGACGGGTCGTCACAGAACCAGCGCTGAATGGAAATACTACAATCTCTATAAAGATGGTGAAGAAGACAAAAGGCAATCAACCTACTCCGCTCAGAGTGACTATAAGTTAAGCCCAAAAACCTATCTCTACGGCAGCTTCAAAGGTGTCGAGTCACGTTATAGCGCCTACTTTAAGGACTATACTGTTTCGAGTGGGTTGGGTTATCAGTTTTCTAATACCGATAAATTTGTGTTGGAAGTCGAACTGGGGCCAGGTTTTCGCTATCAAGTCCCCAACCTCGATGAGATAGACGACGATGACATTATTTTTCCTGAGATTGTTGAAGAAGCGATTTTTCGGGGCAATATGAATGCATCATGGCATGTGTTGAAGAACTTGCAGTTCAAAGTGGAGATGACATTAGTCTCTGGTCATAGCAATCGAAAGCTTGATACCGAGTTAGAAGCGATCAACGATATTACTGAAAACATTGCGCTAAAGATTGCTCACTCGCGTCTATACCATGACAAAGTGCCGAACGGATTAAGCAAACAAGACTCCGTGCTGTCTGTTAATCTACTCTTCCAATTCTAATGACAGCCTGATCGTCAATCTGAGTTTAGGGCCTATGTGGGTTTTCAATGCTCGCTTATTTTTCCAACCTTTTAGACATAAAAAAACACCAGCCGAAGCTGGTGTTTAAAACTTTCAAAAGAAAGAATTCGTCTTAGTACTGAAATTACTCAGCTGCAACGATAGCGATTTTCGCAGTAGCAAAAACTTCAGAGTGAAGTTGGATGCTTACTTCGAATTCGCCGATGTTACGTAGAGCGCCTTCAGGTAGGCGTACTTCGCTCTTAGCTACTGCAACACCTGCCGCTGTAATAGCGTCAGCGATGTCACGAGTACCGATAGAACCGAATAGTTTACCTTCGTCACCAGCTTTAGAAGCGATTGTAACGCCTTCTAGAGTGTTAACGCTCTCTGCACGAGCTTCAGCAGCCGCTAGTTGCTCAGCAACTTTAGCTTCTAATTCAGCACGACGAGTTTCGAACATAGCAACGTTGTCTTTAGTTGCCATAACTGCTTTACCCTGTGGGATAAGGAAGTTACGAGCGTAACCAGATTTAACGTTTACTTGGTCGCCAAGGCCACCTAGGTTACCGATCTTATCAAGTAGAATAACTTGCATTATCTTAGTCCTCTTAAACTATTGTTAACTATTACCGATTACTGATGTTTATCAGTGTACGGCAGTAGTGCTAGGTAACGAGAACGCTTGATAGCGCGAGCTAGCTGACGTTGGTATTTAGCACTTGTACCAGTGATACGGCTAGGTACAATTTTACCAGCTTCAGTGATGTAGTTTTTTAGAGTTGCTACGTCTTTGTAGTCAATCTCTTGTACGCCTTCTGCAGTAAAACGGCAGAATTTACGACGACGGAAGAAACGAGCCATGGGCTATCTCCTGATCTAAATTTAATAATGCGGTATTCACACTGGCTTAAAAATAAGCGTAAGCAAATGCTTGTAGTGAAAATACCTAAACGAGTTGAATAATATTTAATGACCTAACGGCCAAAAAAGAATTACTCAGCAGCAGCTTCTGGCTTAGCTTCTTCTTCACGACGTGGTGCACGTTCTTCACGGTCATCACGGTCATCACGACGAGGAGCACGCTCTGCACGCTCTTCTTTTTGCTTAAGCATGATAGATTGCTCAGTCACCGCGCCTTTAGTGCGCATGATCATGTTACGTAGAACTGCATCGTTAAAACGGAAAGCAGTTTCTAGCTCGTCCATCACTTCTTGGCCAGCTTCAACGTTCATAAGAACGTAGTGAGCTTTGTGAAGTTTGTTGATTGGGTAAGCCATTTGACGGCGGCCCCAGTCTTCTAGACGGTGGATAGTACCACCAGCTTCAGTGATTGAACCAGTGTAACGCTCGATCATGCCAGCAACTTGCTCGCTTTGATCAGGGTGAACCATGAATACGATTTCATAATGACGCATTTGGTTGCTCCTTACGGATTATTAGCTTCCACGAAAGGCTCGGTCGTCCAAGGGAAGCAAGGAACTAAAGAAAAATGACCGAGTTTTAAGGACGGCAAATATTATAGAAAGAACCCGGTATTGGCAAGTGGTATTTGGCTAATAATGAAACAGTTTTCCTGCCGACATCTAGCCATCTAATAAACCAACACGTTTTACTAAAGCTGCCCAAAAAGAAACGCCCACCAGCATGCCGTGAGCGTTAATAAATTCAATAACTTACATCTCTTCAACATCTTGTGTAGACAGCATCACGAAACGAAACGTGACTAAGTCGAATCATTCAGAAGCAAGCGTTAATATTTCTGAGCCTAACGAAATTAAGCTAAACGCTGTCTTACGGCTTCGAATAAGCAAATACCTGATGCTACAGAAACATTCAAGCTTGACACACTACCAGCCATTGGGATCTTGATCAGGTCATCACAAGTTTCACGCGTTAGACGACGCATACCGTCACCTTCAGCCCCCATCACAATCGCCAGAGGACCGGTTAGCTTCGCTTGGTAGATATCATGGGTGGCTTCACCTGCCGTACCCACAAACCATACGCCCTGCTCTTGCAGTGCACGCATTGTGCGAGCTAGGTTGGTTACACGTACAAGAGGAACCGTTTCAGCAGCACCACACGCGACCTTACTGACCGTTGCTGTTAATGGCGAAGAGCGGTCTTTCGGTACGATAACCGCAGCCACACCTGCGGCATCTGCGTTGCGTAGGCAAGCACCTAGATTGTGAGGGTCTGTTACGCCGTCTAGAACCAACAGCAAAGGCTGTTCGTGTTGCGCTAATATATCATCGAGATGCGTTTCGTTAAGCTGCTTCGCAGGCTTCACTTTAGCGATAATACCTTGATGATTGGCACCTTGTGCTTTTTCATCCAGCGGCTTACGGCCCATTTGTTGAATCGACACACCAAATTGCTGCAATTGATTCAATAATGGTAGAAGGCGATCGTCTTGACGACCTTTCAGTACATACGCTTCGATAAAACGTGCTGGATCTTTTTCTAGTACGGCTTTCACCGCGTGAATACCGTAAATAAATTCGTTACTCATTGTCTCAACTTACTCTTATTGCCCAGAGAAGAATGACATCAATGCCGATGCATCCCTCTCTGTGTTGTTCATTTCGAGAGCATGCGTCTTGCGCCTGATACTCTCGCATAAAATTAGTTAGGCACTAAACCAGATTAGCCAAGCGCCTTATTAACCTTAAGATCTATCTGTCTTAAGACTTATCAGCCTTTGGTTTCCGGCTTGCCGAGCGTTTTTTCTTGGCGCGAGCTTTCGCTGCACCGGTTTTATTCACGGGCTTTTTCTTTTTAGCCGAGCTTTCGCTGCTTCCATCTGGTCGCTTAGTCGGCTCGACTAAAGGCTTAGCCGCAACGCCCGGTTGATGACTTTTAACCGCGGAGCGCTTCTTACTTTTGGCTTTTTTCATCGCTTCGGCTGCACGCTTTTTGGCTGTTTTACCTTTACCACGCGGCTGACGATCGGTGTCTTCTAAGTCAAAGTCAATTTGGCGAGTTTCTAAATTAACCGCCGAAACCTTCACTTTAACTGAATCCCCCAAGCGGTAGACATTACCAGAGCTTTCACCTACTAGACGCTGACCAACAGCATCAAATTGGTAGTAATCATTCGCTAGCGCTGAGATATGTACCAAGCCATCAATGTGCAGCTCAGTGAGACGAACAAAGAAGCCGAAGCCAGTCACGTTGGCAATCACGCCATCCATCACTTCGCCAACATGGTCTTGCATGTATTCACACTTCAACCAGTCGTTGACTTCACGCGTTGCGTCATCAGCACGACGCTCAGTCATTGAACACTGCTCGCCGTAGAAGTCCATATCATCGAAAGTGTAGTGGTAACCACCGGTTGGCGTCCAACGTTCGCTGTTACGGCCACCTTCTTTCGCAATGAGGTACTTAATCGCACGGTGCAGTAGCAAGTCAGGGTAACGACGAATCGGCGAGGTAAAGTGAGCATAGCGTTTAAGGGCTAAGCCAAAGTGACCCGCGTTATCCGCGTTGTAGACTGCTTGCTTCATTGAGCGAAGTAGCATGGTTTGGATTAATTCACGGTCTTCACGTTCGTTAATCTGTTGCATCAATTGTGCATAGTCTACTGGTGATGGCGACAGACCACCTTCCAGCGTTAAACCTAATTCACTTAAGAAGCTCTTGAAGCCCATTAAGCGCTCTTCGCCCGGAGTTTCGTGAACACGGTACAGAGCAGGCTCTTTCGCTTTCTCGACGTAAGATGCCGATGCGATGTTCGCCAAAATCATACACTCTTCGATGATCTTGTGTGCATCGTTACGGATGACCGGTTCAATACGGTCGATCTTACGATCCGCATTGAAGATAAATTTGGTTTCTACCGTTTCAAACTCAATCGCGCCACGCTCATCACGCGTTTTCTTAAGAACTTTGTACATTTTGTGCAGTTCTTCAAGATGCGGTACTTCTGGCTCGTAACGCTCACGAAGTTCTTCATTGCCATCTAAGATCGCGCCTACTTTGTTATAAGTAAGACGAGCATGAGAGTTCATTACTGCTTCGTAGTGCTTGTAACCCGACAGCTTACCTTTGTCTGAGATAGTCATCTCACACACCATACATAAACGGTCGACTTGAGGGTTCAACGAACATAGGCCGTTAGAAAGTACTTCTGGCAGCATTGGCACGACTTGTGATGGGAAGTATACCGAGTTACCTCGGTTAATCGCTTCTTTGTCTAGCGCCGTATCTGGGCGAACGTAGTAACTTACGTCAGCAATCGCCACCCATAGACGCCAGCCGCCGCCTTTCTTCGCTTCACAGTAAACCGCATCATCGAAGTCACGCGCATCTTCACCATCAATGGTAACCAATGGCAGCTTACGCAGATCAACACGTCCTTCTTTTGCTTCTTCAGGAACATCCTCACCGAGGTTTTCGATTTGCTTATCTACCGCTTCAGGCCACTCTTGTGGGATCTGGTGAGTACGGATCGCGATCTGCGTTTCCATACCCGGCGCCATGTTTTCACCAAGCACTTCGGTGACTTTACCCATCATGTTTCGAGAGCGACCACCGCGATCCGTAATTTCAACCACAACCACATTACCCATTCGAGCACCGCCTTTATGCTCCGTTGGGATCTGGATGTCATGACTGATACGCGAATCATCAGCCACAACATAAGAATGGCCGTACTCTAAGAAGAAGCGACCAACAAGTGGTGTTGTGCGCTCTTCAAGCACACGAACCAAGCGCCCCTCACGACGACCACGCTTACTGTTGTCAGTCGGCTGAACCAATACGTAATCACCGTGCATGATGGTTTTCATCTGATGGTGCGGCAGCACGATGTCGTTGTCTTTACCGACACTGCCGTCTGGGCGTACCCAGCCATGACCGTCTTTATGACCAATTACATAGCCTTTGATCAGCTCCATCTTCTCAGGCAATGCGTAGCACTGACGACGGGTAAAGATAAGCTGCCCATCACGCTCCATTGCACGTAAACGGCGGCGTAGCCCTTCATATTGATCCTCTCCAGCCAAACCCAAAGCTTCGAATAGATCGTTGCGGTTCATCGGAATATTCGCCTCTGTTAGAAACGAAATAATGAACTCTCGGCTTGGGACTGGGTTTTCGTAGTTTTTCGACTCTCGGTCAGCAAAAGGATCAACAGTGGTTGTCGTATTTTCTGGCATCGGTGTGTTTTTTGACATAGGCGGGCCTGCTTAAGCAAGGAATGTATATACCCCTAGTATATCTGATGCTAGAGGTAAGCTACAGATATGCTTTGGAAAAGCCCAAAATAACCTCAGATTGATGGCTATGCTGACTCAGTGAAACTTATTTTCTCACCACGTTGATCATTATGATTTTAAAAAAATGGCAAAACAAACGTTTGCGCCATGAGTGAAATACACTATTATCCACGCAATTTATCCACTCCTGTTCTGAGTATTGATATGAAACTAAAACGTACCCTCATGGCTTCAGCCATAGCAAGCCTCACTCTCTTTCCTTTTGCGAGTTCTGCAATGGAAAAAGCGGACTTAATGATTACCGATGCGATGGTTCTTACTATGAACCAAGACAAAACGGTTTATGAGCACGGAACGGTTGTCGTGAAAGACAATAAAATTATTGCCGTGGGTGACGCTTCATTAGAGAAACAGTACCAAGCAAAGCAAGTGTTAGATGTAGATGGCGATATCGTGATGCCCGGTCTCATTAATACTCATACTCACGTATCAATGACGGTTTTCCGTTCGTTGGCCGATGATGTGCCCGATCGCCTTCACCGCTACATCTTCCCATTAGAGAAAAAACTGGTGTCCCGAGACATGGTGCGCATTGGTGCTAACCTAGGGAACGTCGAAATGGTGAAAGGCGGTGTGACGACTTACGCCGATATGTACTACTTTGAAGATGAAGTCGCGAAAACCGTCGATAAAATCGGCATGCGTGCCATCCTCGGCGAAACGGTGATTAAGTTCCCAGTCGCCGATGCTGCGAACGCAGAAGAAGGCATCAAATACGCGTTGAACTTCATTAATGAATACAAAGATCACCCGCGCATCACACCCGCTTTTGCTCCACATGCACCTTACACGAATACCACAGAGGTTCTGCAAAAAATCTCTAAACTGTCTTTAGATTTAGATGTTCCGGTCATGATTCACCTCGCCGAATCACACCGTGAAAAAGAGAAAATCGCCGAGCGTTCAGGAGGGTTATCTCCTGTTCAGTACATGGATAGCATCGGTGCACTGAATAAGAACCTTATTGGTGCACACATGATCCTAGTGGATGATCATGATATCGAACTGGTGAAGAAATCAGATATGGGCGTTGCTCATAACATGAGTGCCAACATCAAGTCAGCAAAAGGCGTATCACCAGCACTTAAGATGTATGACGAAAATGTACGTATTGGTTTAGGGACCGATGGACCAATGTCGGGCAACACGCTGAGCACCATCGATGAGTTCAACCAAGTGGCTAAGGTTCATAAGTTAGTCAACAAAGATCGAGCAGCAATGCCTCCAATCAAAGTGATCGATATGGCAACCATGGGCGCGGCAAAAGCACTGCACATGGAAGATAAGATCGGCTCTCTTGAGACGGGTAAGCTCGCCGATATCATCGTGATCGATACTAAAGCTCCCAATATGATTCCAATATATAACCCATACTCAGCATTAGTCTACTCGGCTAACTCGGGTAATGTTCGCCATACGATTGTTGACGGTAAGCTCATCATGCAAGACCGCAACATGTTAACCGTCGATGAAAACAAGATTCGTCAAGAAGCGCTCGATTTTACTAACATTGTTCGCGAAACGGTCATTAAGTCTGGTGAAGTTGTTCAATAACGACTTATCAGAAAACTCTGTCTTGTTCGAATAATTATATTCGTTCAGATCAAAAAGGCCTCGTTGATACTCACCAACGAGGCCTTTCTATTTCTCTCTGCATTGAGATTGATGATTTACGAGTGCAGGTGTTGATCATCAAGTCTATTCAGCATTGACTATCCCTAGATAGAGATGGCGATTACCAGAATACGTCTCGGCGTTTTGCTCGCGCAATAATATTGTCTGGCATTCTCTGCTCTAAACCGCTTCTAAGCATAGCGATACGTTTATGCTGTCTTTGATCCGCCGTTACTGAGTTATACAACCAGCGATAGGCATCTTCATAATCCAATGGGCTACCATAATCATGCAGCAAAAGTTCCGCTAAGTGGATACTGGCATTCAGATTCCCCATAGCAGCCGCCTCACGTAGATAAGGAATCGCGCGCTCTTTGTCTTGCTGAACCAAGGTACCACGAGAGTAATAACGCCCTAACTGCTCTAGTGCCGCGGGTAAACCTTGATGTGCGGCACTCTCCATGTAGTAAAGGCCTAGCTCTACATCTTGTGGCACACACACGCCCCACGCCAACATGTCTCCGTATAAAAACTCATAAGAAGGCAAATTAATACGTGTTGCACGCGCAACAATATCTTCTACTAGCTGACATTGATCAGCTTTTACACGTTCAAGGTGTTGATTATTTTCAATTAACTTAATCAGCTCAGCTTCTGTATATATTGGAACGGGGTCTCCCACATCAGTCAAATTTGCATGACTCAAGGGTGAGATCAGCGCCATTATCAATGAAGCTGCCACAATTTGTAGCTTCATACCTGCACTCTGTTATCTGTCACTAAAGTTATCTATTGAGGTAACGGCAGTATCTGCACGTAACAAAATAGGGTGAACTTCACTTTCCATGATATCTGTATCGGCAATAACCTTGATGGCTTTAGACAAAAGTTGCCACACACCGGCAATTTTCTGCCTAATCACGCATAAAAGTTCACCACTCAGTGCTGTGCGGTTAAATTTCAGGTACTAAAAAGCCGACTTAATAAAGTCGGCTTTTAGAAACTATTGACTCACAACGCACTATTAGTGCCGTGTGATAATCAATTCAAACAAGCATTACACGCCGTATGGGTGGACCTTGATGATCGTTTCATTACGATCAGGGCCCGTTGATATAATATCAATTGGAACACCTGTCAGATCTTCAATACGCTTGATGTAGTCAAGAGCGGCTTTTGGAAGCCCATCAATGGTCTTAGCACCAAATGTATTTTCACTCCAACCTGGCATTGTTTCGTAGATTGGTGTTGCTTCTTCGAACGACTCAGCAGCCATTGGAGAAACCTCTAGAATAGAACCGTCTTTCATCTTGTAACCAGTACAGATTTTTAGTTCTTCTAGGCCATCTAGAACGTCTAATTTAGTTAGACAGATACCAGATAGAGAGTTGATTTGGATTGCGCGGCGCATAGCGACAGCATCGAACCAACCAGTACGACGTAGACGACCGGTTGTTGCACCAAATTCGTGGCCAACTTCACCTAGGTGCTTACCGACTGGATCTTGCTTCTCAAGGCCATCGTATAGCTCAGTTGGGAATGGACCTGAACCAACACGAGTACAGTAAGCCTTAGTGATACCAAGGATATAGCCGATGTGACGAGGACCGAAACCCGAACCAGCAGCAACACCGCCAGCCGTTGTATTAGAAGACGTTACGTATGGGTAAGTACCGTGGTCGATATCAAGTAGCGTACCTTGAGCACCTTCGAACATGATTTTGTCGCCGCGCTTGCGTGCTGCGTCTAGTTCGTCTGTTACGTCGATAACCATCGCAGTTAACATGTCTGCGTAGCCCATCGCTTGCTCAAGTACTTCTTCGTAGCTTACTGTTTCAGCTTTGTAGAAGTGCTCT
Source organism: Vibrio minamisatsumaniensis (assembly GCF_050337445.1). Classification (NCBI taxonomy): domain Bacteria; kingdom Pseudomonadati; phylum Pseudomonadota; class Gammaproteobacteria; order Vibrionales; family Vibrionaceae; genus Vibrio; species Vibrio minamisatsumaniensis. The sequence goes on from NZ_JAKJSY010000062.1 coordinate 16,714, forward strand.
AGTTGGAAGTTGTGGAACTCCATCACGACTTTTAGCTTCTCAGCAAAGGCTTCTTTATCGAAAAGGTCGCCAACACGTAGACCGCGACGAGCAACTTTATCTTCGTAAGCTGGACCGATACCACGACCCGTTGTACCGATAGCTTTAGCGCCACGAGCGACTTCACGCGCGTTGTCGATTGCAATGTGGTACGGAAGAATTAGAGGACAAGCTTCAGAGATGAAAAGACGTTCACGTACTGGAATACCGCGATCTTCAAGAGGTTTCATTTCTTTAAGAAGTGCGTCAGGCGATAATACTACACCGTTACCGATAACACATTTAACGTTATCGCGTAGGATACCTGATGGAATTAAGTGAAGAACGGTTTTTTCACCGTCAATTACAAGTGTATGACCTGCATTGTGACCGCCTTGGTAGCGAACCACGTATTTTGCATCTTCAGTTAAAAGGTCAACGATTTTACCTTTCCCTTCGTCACCCCATTGGGTGCCTAGAACAACTACGTTATTTCCCATCTTTCCAATTTCTGTTGCTAATTAAAAATGGATTCTAGCACCGAATCACATTTCTTGCAGTCATTTTTTGTTCATAATGGTTAAATCTGTTCAAAAATAAACCAACGATAACTAAGGGCAGATATATAAAGATACTGATATCATTGTATTTTTATAAACAAAAGGCAGCATTATGTCTCATTCAATTTGGCTTGCCATTGGTCTCGTTCTTATCGTTGAAGGGCTCGGTCCCTTACTTGCGCCAAACGGCTGGAGAAATATGGTCGCCCAGCTCAGTCAACAGCCAGACACTCAACTGCGCCGTATTGGAGGTTGTCTTGTTGTCGCTGGAGCAGTTATCGCTTTTATGACCTATCGCTAGGTTTTCTTAAAGTACGACTCTGCCGTTCGATTTCCCTCGAAGATGCAACCTGCAAAAGAATAAAAACAAAAAGGCTCCCGTAATAGGAGCCTTTTGATTTCTATGTACTTCGTTAATAGATTAACGAACCCGCTTATTTTGCTGGAGCACCACTAGCTTGGTTCATGTATTGGAAGAAGTCTGTCTTCGGATCCAATACCAGAATGTCGCTCTTATCGCTAAATGATGTTTCATAAGCTTGCAGCGAACGCATGAAACTGTAGAACTCAGGATCTTTACTGAAAGCATCAGAGTAGATCTTCGCCGCTTTTGCATCAGCATCACCACGAGTCACTCGAGCAGTACGGTCAGCTTCAGCAAGAACTGTTGCCACTTCTAGCTCAGCTTGAGCGCGGATGATTTCCGCTTTTTCGCGACCTTGAGAACGGTGTTTACGAGCAACCGACTCACGCTCTGCACGCATACGCTTGTAGATTGAGTCACTGATGTTATCTGGAAGGTTGATTTTCTTCATACGGAAGTCAACCACTTCAACACCCAGATCTTTCAATGCACTCTCACGAGTATCAGACAAGACGTTTTCCATGATCTTATCGCGCTGACCATCAACTTCTAACGCTTCTTTAGCCGCTTCAGTTGTCACTACGTCAGCATCATCGGCTTCCGGTAATACATCTTTATTACGTGGACCAGAAACGATCTGCTTGATTTCACGAGAACCGATTTCAGAACGTAATACATCCGTGACTTTGCGTTCAAGAAGCGCCTCAGCCGTCAGTGAGTTACCACCACCGGTTGCTAAGTAATATTGACCAAAGTCTTTGATACGCCATTTAACGTAAGAATCGATGATAACGTCTTTTTTCTCAGACGTTACAAAGCGGTCAGAACGGCCGTCCATTGTTTGGATACGAGCGTCCAGAGTTTTCACACGGTCAAACAGTGGCAGCTTAAAATGCAAACCAGGCTCATGGATACGAGAGATCTCATTGCTATCTTTCAATACACGGCCAAAACGAATCACGATACCGCGCTCGCCTTCATGAATCACAAACACTGACATTAGCATTAAAGCCAACACAACAACCAATACAGGGATCATTAACTTACGCATTACTAGTATCTCCCTTGACGTGAACTATCTGAACGAGTTTGAGTGCTAGACTTTGGATCGGCTTGAGTTTCTAGTTCAATTTTATCGTAAGTCGACGGTGCTTTTACAGGGCGGTTACCCGACTGAGCTCCACCTTGAGCGCCTAGCTTATCAATTGGTAAGTACAACAAATTACCACTTGATTCAGAATCAATCAGAACTTTCGATGTGCTTGAGTACACTTTTTCCATTGTATCTAGGTACATACGGTTACGTGTTACTTCAGGCGCTGCTTGGTATTCAGGTAGCAGTTTCTCGAACTGAGCCACTTGACCTAAAGCACCGTTAACTATGCGCTCAGAATAACCCACCGCTTCTTTCTTCAAACGTTCAGCACGACCTGTTGCCTTTGGAAGAATATCATTTCGGTATGCTTCAGCTTCACGTTCGAAACGTTCTTCATCCTCACGAGCAGCAATAGCATCATCAAATGCATCTTTCACTTGCTCAGGTGGACGTGCTGACTGGAAGTTCACATCAACAATAAGAATGCCCATATCGTAGCTATCGATAATACGGTTGAGTGTTTTTTGAGTGCTTTGGCGAATCTGTTGACGACCACTGGTTAGGATACTATCCATTAGTGAATCACCAATAACCGCACGAAGCGCAGAGTCTGTCGCTTGACGTAAACTGTCGTCCGCATTCGTCACACGATACAAGTACTTGTATGGGTCAGAAATACGGTATTGAACACCCATTTCAACAGTCACAACGTTTTCGTCTTTGGTCAGCATGGTGCCTGACGCACGTAGAGAACGAATCGCTTGAACGTTTACGAGCTGTTCGTCTTTGATTTCATCAATGAAGCGAGGGCGCCAGTTAAGACCCGGCTCTTCGATACGGTCGAATTGACCCAGTCGAAGTACGACCGCTCTTTCTGCTTCGCCAACGGTATAGAAACCAGAGAAGAACCAGATAGCAATCGCAATAACGGCAATGACACCAAAGCCAATCGCACCGCCACCACTCGAGGCCCCGTTACCGTTACCACCTTTTTTACCAAACTTGCCACCTAATTTTTGACTCAGTTTACTAAACACCTCGTCTAAATCTGGCGGTCCTTGATCTCGGCCGCCGCGATTATTGTTCTTACCCCAAGGGTCGTTATCGCGGCCGTTATTATCGCCGTTGTTGTTATTTCCAGGCTCATTCCACGCCATTAGAAAGCTCCATCATTTGATATGACGTTATACTGTAGCAGTCTCTTTGGTAACGATAAAGTCACCTAAGAGCGCCCCTTCTCTTTTTTCAAGTTTAGACCAATCTATTTGTTGCATTCGGATATCTATCAACAAGTTACCATTTTCATCATACTCTTCCTGTTGAATACATTTCATCTCAAAGAATAAACTACGAATTCGGCCCTGATGTTGATGGGGAATGCACAACCGGAATTGAACCATCTGACTCGCTAAACGCTCAGTTAAAGCTTCAAACAGCAGTTCAATACCTTCTCCTTCCATTGCAGAAACCCAAACAGCGCGAGGTGCGCCCTCTTCGTCTCTTTCAATTCGAGGTTTTTGATCTTCCATGCAGTCAATTTTATTCATGACTACAAGGGTCGGCACTTCATGAGCATCGATTTCTTCTAATACTTCATGAACCGCCTGAATGTTCTCACGAAAGCGGTCATCACTGGCATCAACAACATGTAACAAAATGTCAGCTTCCTGTGTCTCTTGTAACGTTGCCTTGAATGCCGCAACTAAATCGTGTGGTAGATGACGGATAAAACCGACGGTGTCTGCGAGAATTGCCGGCCCGACATCTGCCAAATCAATCTTGCGCAGTGTTGGGTCTAGAGTGGCAAACAGTTGGTCTGCCGCATAAACACCGGCACTGGTGATGCGATTGAAAAGTGTTGATTTTCCTGCGTTGGTATAACCAACCAAAGAAATCGTTGGGATTTCAGCTCGATGACGAGCACGTCGTCCTTGTTCACGCTGTTTAGCCACTTTCGCCAAACGACGTAATATTGCTTTTATACGGTCACGCAACAAGCGTCGATCGGTTTCCAGTTGAGTTTCACCTGGACCACGAAGACCAATACCCCCTTTTTGCCTTTCGAGGTGAGTCCAACCACGAATCAATCGGGTAGAAATATGACGAAGCTGAGCAAGCTCAACTTGTAACTTACCTTCGTGAGTTCGTGCACGCTGTGCAAAGATATCTAAGATTAAGCCCGTGCGATCAATCACACGACATTTGCACAACTGTTCCAGATTTCGCTCTTGGGCAGGAGAGAGAGAATGGTTAAAAATCACAATTTCAGCCCCGGTCAACTGAACAGCTTGAGCGATTTCTAGGGCTTTACCCTCTCCAACGTAGTATTTAGGGAGCGGGGATTGTCGGCTACCTGTAATGACTTGTAGCGTTTCTACCCCGGCAGAGGAGACCAGCATTTCACATTCGCTTAGGTCTTCCCATTCTCCCTCTTGCGTGAAGTTGATATGAACAAGTACGGCTCGCTCACCTGCTTCATAACGGTCAAACAAGCAACCAACTCCTTATTACAGCGTAAGCTGTATCAATTAAACGATTAATCTTCAGTCTTCTCTGGACGATCAGAAGCCGCACGTTGCTCACCGCTGTGGTGACTCACTGCACGAGCAGGAACCACGGTAGAGATCGCATGCTTGTAAACCATTTGGTTTACCGTATTTTTCAATAAGATCACGAATTGATCGAAAGACTCGATCTGACCTTGTAGCTTAATGCCGTTGACAAGATAGATAGAGACTGGAATGCGCTCACGGCGGAGTGCATTTAGGAATGGGTCTTGTAGCGATTGCCCCTTAGCCATTTTATTTTCCTTATTTGTATTTTGTTGTAATTATTTAGCTAGTGGTGCACAAAAAGGTGCGGCCTTTGCATCTGAGCTAAATGAATAAAAAAACTCCGTTGTTATTGAAAGGCTGTGATTTCTTAAAAGCCTCAATAACGGATCCTTGCCAGAGTATATTCACGCAAAAGCGATCACATTATACACAGCTATGCTCATCAGATGCTATTGCATCTGAAAGAGTTTCTAGCGCGTGTTCAATGTTTTCGCTATCTAACCAAGTTAAATCATTCCAGCTGCGCAACCAGGTGATTTGTCGCTTGGCCAACTGACGGGTTGCACAGACACCACGAAAAACCGCTTCATCTAAAGTGCAATTACCGTCTAAATAGTCCCACATCTGCCGATAACCAACGCATCGAATCGATGGCAGTTCGGGGTGAAGATCTTCTCTGCCGTACAACGCCTTCATTTCCTCTTCAAATCCCGCTTCTATCATCTTATCGAAACGCAACTCAATGCGACGATGGAGTTCAGCCCTTTCCTTGGGAGCTATAGCAAATTGTTTAACACGAAATGGCAGGCTATCGCCTTTCGTTTGAGTTAGCTCTGTTAATGTTTTACCCGAAATTCTATAAACTTCCAATGCCCTTGAAAGCCTTTGTGGATCATTTGGGTGTATTCTTTCAGCGGATACGGGATCTATCTCTCTTAATTGATCATGCAGAGCGTGCCAACCTTGTTCGATCGATTCCGCTTCAATCTGCTTACGAATCTCATGATCGGCGGCGGGTAGTGGCGATAAACCTTCCAACAATGCCTTGTAATACAACATGGTTCCGCCAACAAGTAGCGGAATTTTGCCTTCCGCTACAATTTTATTCATTTCATTGATCGCATCGCGACGAAAATCTGCCGCAGAATACGCTTCACTTGGATCCAGAATATCAATCAAACGATGGGGGGCGAGCTTAAGCTCTTCCGCATCAGGTTTAGCGGTGCCAATATCCATGTCTTTATAGATCAATGCCGAATCAACACTGATGATCTCTACCGGGTATTTCTGACGTAAGCGGATAGCTAAATCTGTTTTTCCTGATGCCGTCGGGCCCATTAAAAACAACGCTAAAGGTAATTTTTCAGTCATGATATTTAGTATTTGTTTCTCTGTAATAGCGCTTTATAGCAAAGGGCTTTGTATCGCGATACCTTCAGTTACAAAGGAGTGCCATCGCAAAAAGTGAAATCATCAACAGCCACAGCCGTAAACAAGCTCAGTTTACTCATCAACTAACTCATAAATGCTGAAATAGTCGCTGAGAAGTCGATTGGATTAACAAACTCGGGATCATCTAATGGAAGTAGACCATGCCAAAGTTGTTCAAGTTCCCCAACGAGTTGAACCGCTTCAGATAAAGTGTAGTCGCTTTTTACTTGTGCGGTTTGAATCCCTATCCATTTGACCAACGATGGCAACATGTTGTTAGCCAACTTCACGCTACTTTGGGCATTTATTGAAGCCGCGTACGATAACAGATCTGGGATCAAAATTTGTAAATTTTGCTGTCTCAAAGGAGAAGGCACGCCCATCACCATCAACGCCTCACTGTTTCGAACTTTAAGCTCAATCCCCAGCAACGCCAATGTTGAGCTCAGCGCCTTCGCCACCTCAACAAGTTCACGACCAAGCTTAATCGATAAAGGTACTAATAGCGGTTGGCTTTTTAACGCACCACCGCGAGTATCAAGCTGACCAACAACACGCAATAACTCGGCCTTAGCTAAGGAAACCAGCACACAGCCATTCTTATTACCCATCACCAGGTACTGACGTTCCACAATCGCAACGGCTTTGCCTAAATCAGTGATCGGTACTCTTGGTTTGTTGATGGATTGAGTATCGACGGGCTCAATATCGAGAGACTCATTCACTATCACGTTAGCGTGCTGAGATTCGCTGTTTCTCTGTGCCCCCTCTAACCGCGTTTGCCCATCAAAATCTGGTGTTTTCAAAAGCTCTTTGTAGGCTTTCACTTCGCGCTTAGAGGGTGCTGGATCAGCATGGTGCTGCTGCGACTCTTTTGCTTTTTTCGGGGGGGGGCGAGACTCTATCCACTCTTGACGGGGAGAGGCACTAAAATGGGTTTCACGCTCAGACGAACCTCGGTTAGCAGAGGAAGTATAGCGTTGCCCCCCATCGTTAACGCGAGCTTGAGGCTTATCATAAGCTTGTTCAGATTCAGCTTTTCTTGGGTAGGCCGGCGTTTGCTCAATCGCATGTCGAACACTCTCTGAAACAACGCTTTGATCTGAGTTGCAAGGTAACCTGTCTTCTTGCTCGGAAAGATTCGTCGCATCATTAGAGTCAGAAACGCCCCCCTCTTGCTGATAATGCTCAACATCTGAAGATGGGTGAAATGCAGACTGGTTTAGTGGAGCAGCATCGATTTGCTTGCTTTGTGCCAGACCATCACTCAATGCTTGATAAATAAAATCATGCACAAGGCGTGCTTGATGAAAACGTACTTCGTGTTTGGCGGGGTGAACATTCACGTCAACTTGATGCGGGTCCAGCTCGATGAACAACACATACGTTGCGAATTGGTCTGGACGCAGGCTGGTTTCATAACTTTGGCGAATCGCGTGATTAATCAGTTTGTCACGCATCATACGACCATTGACATAGCAGTATTGCAGATCGCTTTGCTGTCTTGCTCCTTCGGGTGTTGTGATCCAACCATGAAGCTTGAGCCCTTGATGCGCTAGCTCAATCTTAAGCATATGACGAACAAAAGCATGACCACACACCGCAGCAATACGTTTCTCGGCTTGAACATCGGTTTTGGCCGCACGGTACTGACGAATCATTTTACCGTTATGGCGAAGATTGATCGTGACATCAAAACGGCTTAGCGCAATACGTTTAAGCAGCTCATCAATGTGCGTAAACTCGGTTTTTTCAGTTCGCAAAAACTTACGTCTTGCTGGCGTATTGAAGAACAGATCCAAAACCTCGACCGAGGTGCCAATAGGATGCGCCGCAGGCTGTAATTTTACCTGCATATCACGGCCTTCACTGTGCGCCGCCCAAGCTTGTTCTTGAGTCGCAGGTCGAGACGTCATGGTCAAGCGCGCGACTGAGCTGATACTCGCCAGCGCTTCGCCACGGAAACCAAGGCTGACGATCGCCTCAAGGTCATCAAGCGTATGTATTTTAGAGGTAGCATGACGGCTCAGGGCTAAGGCAAGCTCATCTTTGACGATGCCCTTGCCGTTGTCACGAACCCGGATCATCTTGGCGCCACCTTTCTCAATATCAATATCGATACGTGTCGCCCCTGAATCCAAACTGTTCTCAACCAACTCTTTGACAACAGAAGCGGGTCTTTCTACCACTTCACCTGCGGCTATTTGGTTGGCTAACCGAGCTGGCAGTATTTTGATCGTCATATGTATAGCTACCTCACTGCCATTGATGGAAACACTTTCTTTTCGCTCGCGTGGAGTCGTTAGGTGTTGCTTAGACTATTTGTGCGGAATAATCAGCACCTGACCCACCGCTAAACTATCCGATCGTAAATTATTCGCTTTGCGGATATTGTCAACGCTCACGCCATACTTAGAGGCTATCTTGCCAAGATAATCACCTCTTGCAACTTTGTGTTTGCGTAGAGGAACATCTTTCACTGCAACCGTAATACGTAACTTTTGCCCGACCTTGAGTGTTTCTGAGGTTAAGCGATTTTCACGTTTAATATCCGCCACTGAGACTTTATAGCGAGCGGCGACCTTGCCTAAGTATTCTCCTGGTTTCACCCTGTGAGTTATCGTCTCCGTTTTTACTGCACGGCTTGGCGTGGAAGAACCTTGAGAACGACTTGGAATCTTTAACACTTGACCAACGGCTAGGCTGCTCGATTTCAGGTTGTTGAATGTCATCAACGCCTGTGTCGACGTGCCATATTTACTTGCAATCACTGATAAAGACTCACCACGAGACACTTTATGTTGACTCACGCTAGCCGTTGATGACGTTACGTTCGACAAGATAATCCCTTCAGGTGGATTAGCCTTTAAATACTTAACGACTGCTTTCGTTATAGCATGCGCCAATTTATCTTGGTGCGAACGTTGGAAAAGGAGCTTCTCTTCGGTCGGATTCGATATAAAACCAGTTTCAATCAAGACTGATGGGATTTGTGGTGAACGTAATACCGCTAAGCTGGTGTTAATCGGCTTGCTGTTATGCAGCTTTGCAACCTTACCCATCTCAGACAGAATGTCGGTGGCCAACTTATACCCTTCTTTTTGAGAATGGCTAAACTGTAGATCAAGCAGCGTTTGGTTAACGTTCTTATCATCAATATTGCCAGTGAAAGCCGTCCCACTGCCGCCCAACAATTCAGACTGTCTCTCTTTGTGTTCAATCCAGCGCGAAATTTCCGTATTAGCACGTCGCGTATTCAACACAAAGACTGAGCCGCCTTGTGGTCTCGGTGTCGTAAAAGCATCAGCGTGAATAGAGATCAACAAGTGAGCTTGGTTCTCACGCGCAATCGCAACACGTCGATTAAGGTTCACATAGTAGTCGCCATTGCGCGTTAAACGTGTCTTGATTCCAGGAACAGCATTCAACTGTGCAGCTAGCTTACGAGCAATACTCAGAGTGGCATTTTTTTCATATTTACGCGATGGGCCAATCGAACCTGGGTCTTCACCACCATGACCAGGATCGACAATAATCAGAATATCTCGTTGGCGCTTAACTTGATTAATGCTTTTACTCACCGTTGGTTTACTCGGTGTCGAAGCTGACGCGCCCTTACTTATCGCTCCGTGTGGAAAATCAATCACCAAGCGATGTCCGTATTGACCACCGGGGATTGGGCTTAGTTTAAACAAATCGGCTTTAGAGGATTTCTTCAACTCAAACACTAAGCGGTAAGTACTCTTGTCTGGTGGCGAACTTTTACGAACTTTCGACAGAATAGGACTATCCGTTACCACGACAGGCAATTTAGTCGCAAGATTGGTATTTTTTAAATCGACCACTAAACGACTCGGGCTACTCAGGGTGAAATAGCTAAAGTCCGCTTCTGATTTTAGGTCGATAACCACACGCGTATCTTCTGGAGAAGGCCAAACCCTCAAACCTTGCAATGAATTCGCAGAAACCAATGAAGAAAACAATAAAGAGAAAACAGTAACCGTCGTAGCTACTACTGAAAAAAGGCGTTTAGAAATCAACATAACTCCAACTGACTCAGCAAATGCTGTCCATATTCATTGTTAGCGGTTAAAGAAACAACACGGTGATCGTCTTGATAGCGAATATCGATATCCAAATCTGCTTCTGGTAGCATTCCATACCCTTTCTCAGGCCATTCAACCAAGCAGATGGCATCTGGAGTAAAGTAATCTCGAATCCCCATAAACTCTAACTCTTCTGGATCAGCCAAACGATAAAGATCAAAATGATACACCTGCCAATCAGCAAGTTGATAAGGTTCAACTAGAGTATACGTTGGGCTCTTTACGTTTCCTTGATGACCCAGTGCTTTTACAAAGCCTCGACTGAACGTCGTTTTACCTGCGCCAAGATCACCATGCAGATAAATAGTCGTCTGCTGTGAGCAAAGATGAGAAAGCTTCGTTCCCAATTGAATCGTTGCTTGTTCATCTTTCAAAGTAAATTGTTTCATGCTCATGAATACGTTCTCTAAAAATCGATCGTTGACTATATAAAAATCAAAAGAATAGGAATAGTAAACCGTGATGCTTTTGGGAGACAAGCACTCAAGTGTAAGTTCTATGAAAAATACTACTCAAAACACGTCTGTTCTGGTCAATATCACTAAGATCCGTTAAGATCCGCCCCCATTTTTGCCGAACCTAATGTTAATTAGCCTTATCTCTAATTGTAAAACAGAGAAAATAAGAATTAAGCCATGAATCTAGACCATCTTGCTGAAAAAATTAAAATCTGGGGAAAAGAGCTAGGCTTTCAAAAAGTGGGCATCTGTGATGTTGACTTAGCTGAACACGAAGGTCCCCTGCAAGCATGGCTAGATGCTGGCAATCACGGTGAAATGGATTGGATGGCTCGACATGGAATGATGCGTGCGCGTCCAGCTGAACTTCACCCAGGCACAATTCGAGTGATCAGCGCTCGAATGAACTATCTACCACCAGAAGCTCAGTTTGCCTCTAACCTAAGTGATACCTCTCAAGGCTATATCAGCCGATATTCTTTAGGCCGCGATTACCACAAATTGTTACGTAATCAGTTAAAAAAGTTAGGGCAAAGAATCGAAACAGAGGTTGAAGGTTTTGACTCACGTCCTTTCGTCGATTCCGCGCCTATTTTAGAAAGACCGCTCGCTCAAAAAGCAGGACTGGGTTGGACAGGTAAGCACTCGTTGATTCTCGATAAAGATGCTGGATCCTGGTTCTTCCTAGCAGAGCTGCTCGTGAACATCCCCCTTCCTGTCGATGAACCCAGTGTTGATGAATGTGGAAAATGCACAGCCTGTATCACTTCTTGTCCAACCGGCGCAATTCTTGACAATGGCATCGTGGATGCGCGCAAATGCATCTCATATTTAACCATTGAATTTGATGGGATTATCCCTGAAGAATACAGAGACGCCATTGGCAACCGTATTTATGGTTGTGATGACTGCCAGTTAGTTTGCCCGTGGAACCGCCATGCCGAACTCACAGAGCAAAAAGATTTTCACCGTAGAGATGACTTCCAAGAGGCTGATCTTGTTACCCTTTCAGGTTGGGACGAAGTCACCTTTCTTAAGAAAATGGAAGGCTCAGCAATAAGACGCATTGGCCACACCCAATGGTTACGCAATATCTTTGTTGCAATGGGCAATGCACCATTCCAACACCGCATTGTTGAAGCACTTGAATCTCATCAAGACCAAAATGAACTGTTGGATGTCCATATTGAGTGGGCATTGAAAAAGCAACTCAAGCAGTTACCCAACGCGAGTGGCGTGCAAGAAAATAACGGTGTGCAAAAGAAGAGCAGCAAAATACTCACCAAAAAGCACAGATTGATACGCATTGTTGAAAAAGGGCTTCCAAGAGACGCCTAGCCCTTTATATATCAAGGTTTACCTCATTCGCAGATATCATGCCCCTAAGCTTAAAGGCAACACGTTGCACACAATTTTAAAACAATGTTTGACCTTGTTCTCAATTTTAACAATGTGGAAAAAATTCTGTTCTGTCACAAACCTACGACACCCATACAAAGTTAAACACAGTAACGATAAATGATTAAGATCAAAAAACAATGAGTTAACGATCTTTCACCAAATTCAAGACCGCCCATCAAACTCATAAAAAACAATGAGTTACAAATACACCGATCGCGCTAATATATTTAAAATAAGAAAGATCTTTTAAAGAAGGGGGAAGGATTAAGCATGAAATTACTTTATCAACCAAGTTATCCACACCCTTAGCTTTGTGGGTAAGTCTGTTTATAGATATGAAAAACCTCAAGTATCTGCTTCAGAGACCTGATGTTTACTAGCATTCGAGTTGCTAAGAAAAACTAAGACAAAAGAACACCCACCATAATGGCGGATTATTTGCTTTTGGGGGAGATTATGCTTCGCAGCATTAAAGAAAGAGCATGACCCTTAGGTCGCCTTTAAACTCTGTGATCTAAAGAAAAACACGGTGGTTTAAAGGATTATCATCGCTTTTTTTTAGAAGAAAGCTGGAGCGATACATCGGGTTCGAACCGATGACCTCAACCTTGGCAAGGTTGCGCTCTACCAACTGAGCTAGTATCGCATAAGTCACGCGCTGCTCTTACTGCCTTAGGCAGCTCTTACCGCCTTGGGCAACAGATAGCGCTTAACTGTAATGTGGTTGCGGGAGCCGGATTTGAACCAACGACCTTCGGGTTATGAGCCCGACGAGCTACCAAACTGCTCCATCCCGCGTCCGGATRCATTGTTTAAGTCAATGACTCTGCCTCTATGAGGCGCCCTCTAGGAATTGACTTCCTAAAAGAATCAAACTGGAGCGATACATCGGGTTCGAACCGATGACCTCAACCTTGGCAAGGTTGCGCTCTACCAACTGAGCTAGTATCGCATAAGTTACTCGCTGCTCTTACYGCCTTAGGCAGCTCTTACCGCCTTGGGCAACAGATAGCGCTTAACTGTAATGTGGTTGCGGGAGCCGGATTTGAACCAACGACCTTCGGGTTATGAGCCCGACGAGCTACCAAACTGCTCCATCCCGCGTCCGGATGCATTGTTTAAGTCAATGACTCTGCCTCTATGAGGCGCCCTCTAGGAATTGACTTCCTAAAAGAATCAAACTG
>NZ_JAKJSY010000063.1:0-29449 GCF_050337445.1 Vibrio minamisatsumaniensis
TGACCTTGCTGACCTTGCTGACCTTGCTGACCTTGCTGACCTTGCTGACCTTGCTGACCTTGCTGACCTTGCTGACCTTGCTGACCTTGCTGACTTTGTTTGTTTTGGTCTTTGGATTTAGAATCGTTTTGCTTTTGCTGCTTTTGCTGCTTTTGCTGCTTTTGCTGCTTTTGCTGCTTTTGCTGCTTTTGCTGCTTTTGAGCTTGCTCGACAATCTCTAAGTTCTTCTTCGCATAAGCATGGTCAGGGTTCGACTTTAGAATGCGTTTATATCCTTGTATCGCTTGGTTGTACTTTCCCTGTTTTGCTTGTGCATTGGCGAGGTTATAGCGGGCATCTTCGCTAGAAAGGCCTTGCAGTGTCTGCTCGGCGGCTTTAAAGTCACCGGCTTTGTATTGCGCAACCCCTTTCCATTCTTGTTGTTTAAACTGCTCGGCGGCTTGTTGAAAGTCCTTATCTTGATATAACTGATAACCCACTTGGTCATCGCTTTTCCAAGGGCTCGCAAACGCAGTATTGGGTTGGCTGAATGAGACAAGCGCAGCGAGACCGCACCAAATGATTCCTTTTCGGAATAACCCAAGTGCAGGCAGCAATAGGAAAGGCAATAGCCAATAACCGCTGTTCACTCTGGTATTGAGTGAGTTATGGGTTTTCGTCACTTCTGATGTCGTCGCAATCCGGTTCAGATAGCCCGCAATGTGCTCAACATCTGAATTATCAACTTGCACCTCACTGAACGTGCCGCCAGAGCGACGAGTCAGGTCGCGCATATTGTCCAGGTTGGTTTTTGCAACCACGGTTTGCCCTGAATCTGTCTGTAACATCGAACCGCTTGGTAGCGAGATCGGTGCGCCACTTTGGGTGCCGACAGCCAAGATTGATAGTGTCCAATGGCTATCTGAGAGCAGTGAGTCGATCGCTTTCTTTTCTTGATCATCGATGTCGTCGGCAATGAGTACTAGATCCCCTTGGTGGATATGAGCCCGAGTCATCATCTCAATCGCGAGTTTGACCGCTGATGGTGCATTACCGCCTTGGAATGGCATGATGTCTGGAGACAGATTAGGGACTTGATTCTTAATGGTATTGATGTCTGAGGTTAACGGGCTAATGGTGTAAGCATCACCGGCATATGCCACCATTCCTGTGAGGCCCTCTTTCCATAATGAAAGCAGATCCAGCGCCTTATATCGAGCCTGTGTTAAACGATTCGGTTTAATGTCTGTGGCATAAAGAGACATCGACATATCCATGATCACAACGCGCGCCTGTGTTTTTTCAAAACTGGGCTGTTCATTTTTTTCAAAGCTTGGGCCAGCCAATGCGATGACGCCTATTAGCCACCAAAGACCAAAATAAGTGCTTCGGTTTTGTGATGGTTTGCCCGATTCAGGGGCTAAGACACGGGCGATGTGTGGCGCGAATACCCCTTGCTTTGATTGTCTCTTACTGAGCCACCAAATAGCAGGCAGCACGGCGAGAGCGAGGAACCAATACGGGTAGATAAAAGTAAAGTTAGACATTGTTTCTCCTAATGGCTAACAGCATAAATACGAAGAACATGGCCGCAGACAGTGGCCATACGAACCACTCTTGTTGTGGTCGCCATATCTTCGTCACGTTCGTCACGGGTTCTAGGTGGTTGATGGTGTCGTAAATCGTTGATAGCTCTTTGCTGTCTCGTGCTCGGAAGTATTGCCCACCAGTGCGTTTGGCGATTTCCATTAGCGTACGTTCATCCAAATCTTGAGCGGTATTGACCTTACGAGTCATGAAGAAGTCTTTAACCATCATTTCACCCGCACCGACACCCACGGTGTAAATTGTCGCATGGTATTTCTTTGCAATATCTGCCGCTTCTAGTGGATCTAATACGCCCGCAGTGTTACTGCCGTCGCTGAGTAAGATCATTACACGTTGAGGTGCGTCACTGTCGACGAAGGTTTTAGTCGCAAGGCCAATACCATCACCAATGGCGGTTTGATTACCAATCAGCTTCAGTACGGCTTGATTCAGTTGTTGTGAAAGCGTATCTCTGTCCAGTGTCAGCGGGGTCTGCAAGTAGGCGTGATCAGCAAACAGCACTAACCCAACTCGGTCGCCTTTGCGCTGCTCGATAAAATCACTCAAGACATGCTTTACTGCGGATAAGCGGTCGATGTATTCGCCATTGAACTGCATGTCTTCTTGACTCATGGAGTAGGAGAGGTCGACAACCAACATTAAATCACGGTGTTTCGGCTGGAACTCGACCGGATCGCCATACCAAACGGGACGTGCCATTGCTGTCACCAATAAAAGCCAGATAATGACCGATAACGCTTTGGGTAAGCGACTGCTCGGTGTTTTAGTCTGGCTGTCTTCGGGCAGAAACGGCAGTCTTAGGACATTGCTTGATTCTGATTTTGGCGACAACCAATAAACCAGGAGCGGTACTGGCGCAAGGAACAACATCCACCACCAAACAAATTCAATATTGAATAGTGCGTTGTTTAGAAAATCAATCATAACGACCTCGCTTTGGAGGAAGGGCTTTACGAAGCCAGGTTTCACAGTCGTTAACCAATTGCTGGTGAGCTTTTCTCTGTTCGTCGTTCATTGAGGTTGTATCTTGGTAGAGCGTTTGTTGCCATTGTGCTTGCTTGGTGGCAAATAACGGCTTCGCTAATTGTGAATCTAAGAACTTCAGCCAATCATCACCCGCTAAGCCTGCGACTTTTTCTCGTGGGAAATAGCTCAGTGCAGCCTGACGAACAATGTCTTGTGCCTCACTTGGAGACGGACTGCTCTTTTGAGACCGGTTGTTTTTTTTATGAAAGTAGGCGAGAGCTTCGTTCTTCGCTTGTTGTTTTTTTTGTCTGCGTTTCACAATGAAAAACACTAAGGCGATCAGAGCAATGGCCGTGATAATGACAGCCCACCATCCCCACGCCAAGGGCCACCATGACGGTGCACTTGGCGTAATGATAGGGCTCAAGTCGAGAGGTTGATTCATGACTGAACTCCTGATACTTGGCTCATTAACGATTGCGCACTAGAGAGTGAACTATAGGGAATCGCCAGAGACAATCCGACCTTTTCTAACTGCCGTTTTTTCAACAAAAATGCACGATTCAGTTTTTCCTTTTCTTTGCTTGAGGAGAAATTTAACCATTGTGTTTTGTTGCCATCGGTAACTTGCTTGGAGCCTTTGTATGCAGTTTCACCTTGCTCTAAAGGGTCGTAAAAGTGCACGAAACGCACTCTGTTATGACGACGTATTTGGTTCACAAGTGAGTAGTCACTTTCTCGGTAACGGACAAAATCACTGAGCATAATAATATCACTGCCCTTCGGGCAAAGCTGGTGAAGAGACTTCAGCCCATGCTCTAAGGTCGTGTCGCTGTGAGTGTTGTGGTTAGTTAACGCGGCATTATTGATTTCGATGATTTTTTGTAAAATCCGCAGTGGAGCATGGTTGCTCGCACTTGGCTTGATCTCAATGATCTCTTGGCCAGTATCAATCACCGCGCCAATTCGGTCTTTTTGAGCCACAGTGAGCCAGCACAGTTGGCTAGCAAAGTGAGCAAGTTGAACCGATTTCAGCAATAAGGTTGAGCCAAAAATCATACTGCTTGATAGATCCAAGAATAAAATGACAGGCTGCTCTCGTTCTTCAGAGAACAACTTGGTATGTGCTTTGCCCGTTCTGGCTGTCACACGCCAATCTATGCTGCGGATATCGTCGCCCGCTTGATATCGACGAACTTCAGAGAAATTCATCCCACGGCCTTTGCGGTTGCTCTCGTGTTGACCGTTAAGCTGCGACCAAAGACTTTTAGCGGGAGGTAACCAGCGAACAGACTGCGCTTTGTATTGCAGCAGCTCATCTAGATTCAACGTAACGCCGTCACTATGGTTGGGTAGTTGATTATTCATGCGCGTATCCCTATGCGCTGCCAACCAATGAAATAAGGTGTGCGATCACTTGGTTTGCGGTGACACCTTCAGCTTGTGCGTGGTAGCTGCGCAGTAAGCGGTGGCGTAACACAGGGAATGCCATCGCTTGAACGTCTTGTGGCGTAACATAATCTCGTCCTGCAAGCCAAGCATGAGCACGGGCACAACGGTCTAACGCAATGGTTGCACGCGGGCTGACACCCATGTCTAACCATTGATCAAGTTGGTCACTGTATTGCTTAGGTTGGCGAGTCGCCATAACCAGTCTGATGATGTACTGCTCAATGGTGTCTGCCATGTGAATATTGAGCACTTCTTGTCGTGCTTCGAAGATCGTTTGTTGAGAAATAGGCTCGGGTTGAACAGGTTGGTTTCCTTGAGCCTCGCCTCGATTCAGGCGCAAGATCTCAAGTTCACTGTCTATATCGGGGTAAGCCACTTCCAAATGCAGCAGAAATCGGTCTAATTGAGCTTCTGGCAGCGGGTAGGTTCCCTCTTGTTCAATCGGGTTTTGCGTGGCCATCACCAAAAATAGGTCTGGAAGAGCATACGTTTTTCGACCTGCAGTTACTTGCTTCTCAGCCATCGCTTCCAACATTGCCGCTTGAACTTTCGCCGGAGCACGGTTGATCTCATCCGCTAGAATGAGCGAATTGAAAATTGGCCCGGATTGAAAAGTGAATTCACCGGTTTCAGGGCGGAAGATGTCAGTACCGGTAAGGTCTGCTGGTAATAAGTCAGGGGTAAATTGAATACGGTTAAAGTCTCCTTCAACGCAGTCAGCCAAAGATTTAACGGCACGAGTTTTCGCTAATCCTGGAGGCCCTTCGACGAGGATATGACCATCTGCCAATAGGGCGATCATTAGCTGTTTAACGAGTTCTTGTTGGCCAATGATTTGAGATTCTATATATTTTTGAAGGACTTCGAAGTTTGTTTTGTGCATTTTTGGACTCTCTGGGTACCATTTAATTTCTATTTTGAGTATTGGTCACTGGCTATGAGTAAAAAGTTCCAGTGTATCGGTGTAATTTATTTTTTCAAAAATGGAGTGATTTACAACTGGTTAGCTAAAAATACCACTGATTCATGTTGTTTCGCATCCCCATCGTATGGGCAAATTCTGACGAGAATATCCTCTAGTTTTATTGGTTGTGGCCGATACATCAATCAGGTTAGGCACCACGTTTTGTCGGTGCATTAACAAAAGTCCTGTTTAAGGTCTACGAATCATGACTGATTTTTGGTAAAGGTCCACATATGCTTAAAAATAACTCTCTGAGTATTAAACAAAAAGTTTTACTCGGTATCACTTTCGCGGTACTTGCATCTACGATCGTTGTGGGTGCAATGGCCCAACAACAAGCAAGAGATGTATTGAGTCATCGATTGACCGATATTGAACTTCCAGGAATGCTGGAGCGAATTAATGGTGAAATTGATCGCGAAGTCTCTCAGTTATTGTTAGCCGCAGAGCAAATAGCTTCCAATGAGTTTATTTCTGACGCTATCGTGTCAACAGAACGTGATCCCGCCCAAGAGGCGAAGCTGATTAAACAATTGAACAACGTTGTCAATCAATACCAGTTGAATGATGCCTCGGTAGCGAATCGCCAAACGGCATACTACTGGAATCAAGATGGCTTTCTACGTCAGCTAAACCAACAACAAGATGGTTGGTTCTTTGGTTTTACACAATCGGGTCAGAAGACCATGGTCAGTATGTTTCAAGAGCCGGCTACGGGTGAAGTGAAAATGTTCGCTAACTACCAACAGCCTTCTGGCATAGCGATGTCTGGTTTATCTAAATCGATGGATGACATGGTCAAACTTCTGAACAGTTTCAAGATTGAGAAGACGGGTTTTGTCTTTTTGACGGATAGCCAAGGTGATGTACAAATTCACCGCGAACGCTCACACAGTGGCTCTTCACTGCAACAGCTGTACGGGCCTCAATCGAGTCAGTTATTGAACAAGTCTGGTTTCAATTTGATTACGAGTGAAAGCCAAGGGCAAGAGGTATTTGTCGCCAGCTTGTATGTATCATCAATGGACTGGTTTGTTATCGGCGTGGTACCCAAGGATGAGGTATTTGCTGAGCTCGACGCAACTGGGCAAAAGATGTTGATCATGACTGCGGTCGTGGCATTAGTCTTTATTCTAATGGGCATAGTGCTAGCAAACAGCATTACTCAACCAATCAAGCTCCTGGCTAAGCGGTTCCAAGCTCTTGGTGAAGGCGATGGCGATCTTGCACAGCGTATTGAAGTGAAAGGTAACGATGAAATTGCACAACTTTCTGCAGGCTTTAATGGCTTCATTGACAAAATTCATGAATCAATGAAAGAAGTGTTCTCGACCAGCCAAGCGCTTCAGGTCGCGGCAGAGAGCGTTTCGAATAAAGCGCATGTTACCCATAATAATAGTCAAGAACAACGTGATCAGACCCTTCAAGTTGTCGCAGCGATTAATGAAATGGGAATGACCATCAGCGAGATTGCATCAAATGCAGCAACAGCCGCAGAAACGGCCACTCAAGCTTCGGACAACACAGAAGTCGGGCGCACAGTGGTCAACAAAGCAAAGGATGCGATTAGTCGCTTGGCTCAAGATATTGAAAGTACGGGGCAAGTCGTAGAGCAGCTCGCATCAACCACACAAGACATCGGCTCCATTTTGGGTGTGATTCGAGATATTTCCGAGCAAACCAACTTGCTGGCATTGAACGCGGCAATTGAAGCTGCACGTGCTGGTGAGCAAGGGCGTGGCTTTGCCGTTGTAGCGGACGAAGTTCGTAACCTTGCTAGCCGCACAGCAGACTCAACAGAAGAAATTCAGAAGATGATTAACCAACTGCAAAGTGATGCAAAAGATGCTGTTGCGGCGATGAGTGCAGGACAAGTGATTACCCTTGAGGGGGTATCGGCATCGGATGAAGCCGTGGATGTGCTTGGTGGTATTTCCGGTCGTATTGTTGATATTTCTGACCGCAATACTCAAGTTGCCACCGCAACGGAAGAGCAATCAACGGTGGTTCACACCATCAATCAGAACATTGAAGAGATCAATGCAATCAACGAAGTGACCACTGGTACCGCTGAGCAACTTGCTGAAGCAAGTCAAGAGCTTAGAGAGCTGTCTTCACGTTTAGATAAGATGGTTGGTTCTTTTAAGCTTTAATTGCTTTAAGCCTTAATATGGCACAGGCTTGTGCGATAGACGAAGAGCTGGGTTCACTTAAACGTGAATCTGGCTCTTTTGCTTTCAAGCTTGTCGCATTTTAACTGACGTTCACTTGATCTGGTTTCAAGCTTTGTACTTAATCGTCCTAGCATCATAGGGCGTAAATGAGTAAAATCTCGTTAAGTTTAATATTTAGGTAAGTACCATGAGCGATTTTGAAAAAGAACTAGAGCAGATAACTCAAGAGATGGGGGATGAGCCAGAAGTCCAACTCCCATCAATTGAAGAGCAAAAAGCGATTGTTGCTGAATTAAAGCGACTAGAAGCCGAAGGAAAACTGACGCCGGACGTGTTAGAAAAGCATTTTGGCCAGTTCAACAAAACAAGTGATACGCCGCCAATCCACTAAGTTGGTTTAGACGGTTCTTTTGCCTGAAAAGAATGCGATTAGCGGTTGGGTTGATAGCCTGACTCATCGATAAAGGTCTAGCGGTTGTTAGGCCTTTTTTATTGCCGCTAGCATAATGATAACAATGGGTAGGAGGCGCCACTGTCGGTAGCCGTTACTGTCCGGACCTGCGGGTGAAGCTTTTCAATGACATCTGAAATTTAGTCTCGGAAGATGAAAAATCCCCCGTACTCAGTAAGAGGGATTCGATATGGACAAGTTATCTTAAAAAGGCTAAACGATTAGTCTGTGCCGTACTCTTTGTATAGGCGACGACATGCGCGACCATCACTGTGGAATAAGTGACAACGGTTCGCTGGAATACCAATCGCCAGTTTATCGCCGGGTTCAACCGTTAATGTGTCTGGTTGACGGTAGATAACGTCAGCATCGGCACTGTCAAGATTTAGATAAACCTGAGTTTCGTTACCGAGTTTTTCGACGATCATGACTTCCCCTTCAATCGTCGCATCACCGACTTCAGCAGGCATCAAGTGTTCAGGGCGCACTCCCATCGACATACGGTCACCCTCATTCACCGTGGTACCGTCAACAGGGATCCAGAAAGTCATGCCGTTTGAAAGTTGTACTAATACGCGTTCTGCTTCAGCCTTTTCAATGTGTACTGACATAAAGTTCATTTTCGGTGAGCCAATAAAACCCGCCACAAAACGGTTTTTCGGATAGTGGTATAGGTCAAGTGGCTTACCGACTTGAGATACGTACCCACCATCAAGAACAACGATTTTATCAGCCATTGTCATGGCTTCCACTTGGTCGTGAGTCACGTAAATCATGGTGCAACCAAGTTGACGCTGCAACTTAGTGATTTGCGAACGCATTTGAACACGCAGTGCCGCATCTAAGTTTGATAGTGGCTCATCAAGTAGGAATACGTTGGGTTGAGAAACCAGAGTACGACCAATCGCAACACGTTGACGTTGGCCACCAGATAACGCTTTAGGTTGACGTTCAAGAAGGTGTCCTAACTGAAGAATTTCAGCGGCATGTTCAACTCGTTTATCGATTTCCGCTTTATTTGCGTTTGCCAGCTTAAGACCAAAAGACATGTTGTCGTAAAGGTTAAGGTGAGGGTAAAGCGCATAAGACTGGAATACCATACCCACACCACGCTTGGATGGCTCAACATCATTCATGCGTTGGTCGCCAATGTACAAATCACCAGACGTAATGTCTTCTAGACCTGCGATACAGCGTAATAGCGTCGATTTACCACAACCTGATGGTCCAACGAATACTACGAATTCACCTTCGTCGATGTCTAAGGTTACGTCCTTAGAAATCTGTACATCACCATATGATTTATAAACGTTTTTTAACGTGACACTCGCCATCTAGCTTGTCCTCGATCGATCAAATTTTAAGTTTTACTGCTTATCATTATAAGGAGTTTTTTGGTCTAAGCAGTAACTGTAGGAATTAGTTATTATTGAGTGAGAAAGAAAAAGTGGGTGAGACTTAGATTCGATAACCAAGCCCACCCGTCATAGCCAAACTGGCGTCTATTGCCCCCACATCGAACGAAATCTCCCCCGTGACTCAATCACAGATTTCGCACGATGCGAATAGAACGACAGCGGGCAGTCAAGCCAACTTAATGAACAATGTGGTGACACATGACACTGGCTGGTAAAGGGTTCTTACTATCCACTCTTGGATGAATGCAGTTTCGGTGAAATCGCATGAGGGTACATCCTCCCAACGCAAAATTAACGAGGGGGAGTAGCAGGGGAGGAGTTGATAAACCGGGTTCTTGATTATCAGCGATCCAGTTCAAATAAATACACCCCATAACGGTGATATTGATCACGATGAGTATGTTTTTTGTGATTTCAGTCTCTAATCTGACGCGATGGCGATCACGATTTTAAGCCATAATAGCTAGGGCGTAGTGACTAGGATGATGAGTTAGGGGGTGTTTTCTCAGATCATACCTCTGAAAACTGGCTCGTCTTAGTTGATGTGCTCTACGTATAAATATAAAAAGGATATTGACATGAAAAATGCTCTAAGCGCTGTAGCTCTAGGTACATTAGTTGCTCTGGGTTCTTTTGCTGCAAATGCTGCTATCGAAGAAGGACAACTAACAATCTGGGTAGGTGGTGACAAAGCTTATGAAGGCATGGCAGAGGTAGGTAAACGTTTCGAAGAAGATACGGGTGTTAAAGTAACCGTTGCTTTCCCTGATAAACTAGAAGAGAAATTCTCTCAAGTTGCCGCAGCGGGTGATGGCCCTGACATGATTTTTTACGCACACGACCGTTTTGGTGGCTTTGCAGAAGCGGGTCTTCTTGCAGAGATTAAACCTTCTAAAGAGACAAAAGAAGGTATCGTAGACTTTGCATGGGATGCTGTGTCTTACAAAGGTAAAATCATAGCTTACCCAGTAGCGGTTGAGTCAGTTTCTCTTATCTACAACAAAGCATTGGTTCCTAACCCTCCTAAGTCTTGGGAAGAGATTCCTGCGCTAAACGCGAAGCTTCAAAAAGACGGCAAAAAAGCGATCATGTGGCCTCTACGTGGTGGCGCTTACTTCACATGGCCGCTACTTGCAGCTGACGGCGGTTACGCATTCAAACAAACGGCTGAAGGTTACGATGTTAAAGATGCCGGTGTAGCGACAGATGGTGTTGAAAAGTCTCTAAGTTTCATCGAGAAAATGGTGCAAGATAAAGTTATTTCTGCGGACATGGATTACTCAGTTGCTGAGTCTGAATTCGTTGCGGGTAACGTAGCGATGACAATCAATGGCCCTTGGGGCTGGGCAAACATTGATAAATCTGGCATAGATTATGGTGTAACGACACTGCCTAAATTTAACGGCAAAGCATCTAAGCCTTTCGTTGGTGTCTGGGCTGGTGGTATCAGCACGGCTTCTCCAAACCGCGATCTAGCTGTTGAGTTCATGGAAAATTACCTACTCACCGACGAAGGTTTGAAAAGCCTGAACGACGATAAACCGCTAGGCGCTGTGGCACTCAACTCTTTCCAACATCAATTAGACAGCGATACTCGCATTGCTGCCACAATGGACAATGCGATGAATGGCGAAATCATGCCTAACATTCCTCAGTTCACCACATTTTGGTACAGCATGGAAGAAGCGATCGGTAACGTAGTTGACGGTCGCCAAACCGTTGATCAAGCGCTGAAAGGTGCTGAAGCTCGAATGACTAAGTAATAAGTAAGCTCAACCTTTAAGGAGGGGGCAACCTCTCCTTACTTTTCTATTTTTATCTATATCGTTAGCAGGTTCCTCTATGCAGTCAATTCAAGGTTCAGATGCGATTCCAGCACCTTCAAGCCTCCCAGGCAATAAAAGCGTCTTCATCAAATGGGGGGTGCTTGGTAGCGTTGGCTTGATTAATGGCTACGCTACAATCTTAATGTATTCTCGCGGTGAGCTCGCATTCGCGCTGCTTACTGTAATCTTAACGGCTCTGGCTCTTTATGTTTTTGGAAGTAAGAAAACTTACGCCCACCGTTATATATACCCAGGTATTGCCGGAATGATCTTGTTCATTCTTTTTCCTTTGGCATACACCGTAGGGCTTGCATTTACTAACTACAGTGCGAAAAACCAGTTGTCTTTAGAGCGTACTCAAACCGTTCTGTTAGATCGCACTTTCCAAAGTGGCGATAGTTACCCATTTACTCTGTACAAGACCGATAACGGTCATCAGATCGTCGTCAAAGATGGCGACCAACTATTAGCGACGGATGTATTTTCTCTTGAAGAGATGACCGATAAAGATATGTATCTATCGGTGATTGCGTCTACACAAGGCAAAAAAGAGCAGATCAAAACGATCATTCAAAACAGAGCGGCGATCAGCGGTGTCGATTTCCATCTGCCAAACGGCGATGACATCCGCATGAGTGGCTTGCGTAAATTTGCTGCCGTGACACCGCTTTATACCCTTCAGAACGACGGTGAAACGCTATACAACAATGAATCTGGCGAAACCTTGAAGCCCAACATGGAAGTGGGTTTCTATCAACCCGTTGATGATAATGGCGAGTTTACGGGTAACACTATCTCTCCAGGTTTTGTTGTAGAAATCGGAACGGCTAACTTTGAACGTGTTTGGAAAGATGACGGCATTAAAGAACCGTTTATCAGTATCTTTATATGGACGGTTGTATTCTCGATTTGTACGGTAGCGTTCACACTGGCGATCGGCTTGATTCTGGCGAACATTGTACAGTGGGAAGAGCTGAAAGGGCGCGCCGTGTACCGTGTTCTGCTGATTCTGCCTTACGCCGTACCAGCGTTTATTTCGATTCTGATCTTTAAAGGCCTATTTAACCAGAGCTTTGGTGAGATCAACATGGTACTTGAGAGTATCTTTGGTTTAAGCCCTAACTGGTTCTCAGACCCTATCTTGGCGAAAACCATGGTGTTGATTGTTAACACATGGCTAGGTTTTCCTTACATGATGATTCTGTGTATGGGTCTACTCAAAGCGATACCTGAAGATTTGTATGAAGCATCAGCGATTGATGGTGCGAACTTCATTGATAACTTCAAGCGCATTACGTTCCCATTGATGATTAAACCGCTCACTCCGTTATTGATTGCTGCGTTTGCCTTTAACTTTAACAACTTTGTCATGATTCAACTATTGACCAACGGCGGCCCGAACATGATCGGTACTTCTGAGCCAGCGGGTTACACAGACTTGCTTGTCAGCTACACGTACCGAATCGCCTTTGAAGGCGGCGGCGGTCAAGACTTCGGTCTAGCAAGTGCTATCGCAACGCTTATCTTCCTATTAGTGGGTGCACTAGCGTTACTCAACCTTCGTTTCACTAAACTGTCTCAAGATTAAGGAGCACGACAATGGCTATGGTACAAGGTAAAGGCCTAAAATACCGAGTGTGGGCAACGCATGCAGTGTTGTGGTGCTTCTTGGCAATGATTATCTTTCCACTACTGATGATCATCGCGATCTCGTTCCGTGAAGGTAACTTCGCAACGGGTAGCTTGATTCCGGATAATCCATCTTTGGAACACTGGAAATTAGCTCTGGGCATGTCAGTGACGAACGCAGATGGCTCAGTTACTCCGCCTCCATTCCCAGTGCTGACTTGGTTGTGGAACTCCATTAAAGTCGCGGGTATTACCTCTATTTTGATTGTGGCACTGTCTACAACATCGGCTTACGCATTTGCTCGTATGCGTTTCAAGGGGAAAGAAACGATTCTGAAAGCGATGATGATTTTCCAAATGTTCCCAGCAGTACTGGCTTTAGTTGCTATTTACGCGCTGTTTGACAAACTTGGCCAATACATTCCGTTCTTAGGCTTGAACACCCACGGTGGTTTGATTTTCTCTTACCTAGGTGGTATCGCACTGCATGTATGGACGATTAAGGGTTACTTTGAAACGATTGATAATTCTCTGGAAGAAGCCGCGGCACTGGATGGTGCAACGCCTTGGCAAGCATTCAGACTGGTTCTACTGCCGCTGTCTGTGCCAATCCTAGCGGTTGTATTTATTCTCTCTTTCATTGGTGTTGTTGGTGAGGTGCCAGTTGCTTCAATCCTATTATCGGATGTGAATTCATACACGCTTGCAGTAGGGATGCAGCAGTACCTATACCCTCAGAACTACTTATGGGGTGACTTTGCGGCAGCGGCTGTACTTTCCGCTCTTCCAATCACGATCGTGTTCTTACTTGCTCAACGTTGGTTAGTTGGTGGATTGACGGCAGGTGGTGTAAAAGGATAAGCTGTACTTTATAAGAAAGAAAAAGAGCGACCTTTAGGTCGCTCTATATTGGCATTTTTATTACATCATTTGGTTTGGCCGCCGATCAGTAATAAAAATAACCCTCAGGTTACGCATAGCTGGCCACTAATCAGGTTCCTTACGCTATTAATGATTAGTGGTTTTTGTAACTCTAACCCAAGTATTTACTTGGTTTTTTTTATGCCTGCTACTTTTTTTGGTCTCCACTCAAACGGTCAAAGGCCGTTCTAAAGCTTCGAGTCATCTCTCTCTTGAATCTCTTGCGTCTCGTTTCTTCTACTTGAAGTTATGAACGAGTCTCACAAATCAGACCCTAGTATAAGAATCTATTGCTCTATTGATATGTTGCGAATAATCCAATGCGTGATACTTCAATGATTTACATGCAACAAATGCAGAAGTTACAGAGAAAATGTAGATAGAAACGTAAGGGTGCTGTGAATCTTAAAGTGTTATAACTCAGGCTTATTGAATAAAGTTAAGGCAATCGCGATAGCAAATGGTCAACACTCAACGCCGAGGTCTATTCGGGTCGATAGCTAAGGACTGTGAATGGCAAGTGGGGACATTAAAACTCTTTGTTAGAGGGGGCACAACCCAAGTGTTGCAACAACACATAGATGCTTTCTTGATCGAGCGCGACACGGCGAAAGAGATCCGCAAACGTCGGGTCACCGCCAAAACACGTTTGAATATAGTGGTTGATTTCATTGCTGTCGTAACCTTCGACGTACAAAGTTCTAACCCATTGGTACTCAACAGCCTTTAAATTGTTCAGTGTAGATTCGCTAAGAGTGGGGCGTGTGACGCTCAAGAGTAGCTCCAGAAAATTGAATACATCCATTATGATTGGCGGTATTTAACCAGAGCAAAATGACGACTGTATGACAGTCAATTGAAACAGGTGAATAAGCCGCCCTGATTCATTTCAATCTTGAGTTAAGTATTAAGAGCAGTACACGACATTGAGTGTGTCGTGGTTCTGTTTATGCGAATCAATATCAGATAAACCAATGCCAAGCACGGGCTTGGCATTGTCATCAGGTTTTATCGGGTAGAGTTGCTGGTGGCCCTTACTTAAGGTACTTCACATGAGCTTCCATCTCTTCACCGATCTGTTTTCGCATGTTCATTAGACGAATAGCCGAATCTCTTAATTCGATGTCTTCTGGTGTGTTTGGCTTCCATTCTGGCACTTTAGTCGGGTTACCGTTCTCATCGACTGCGACCATAATAACGATACAGTGAGTCGTTAAGCGGTTGTTGAGCTCTTTAGGATCGCTCGCTTGCACATCAATCGCGATATGCATGGAAGATGACCCGGTATAGATGACCTTGGCACTGACCTCAACAAGGTTGCCAACATGGATCGGTGCAACGAATCGAATACCGCCAGCGTAAGCCGTAATACAATATTTGCCACTCCACCCAGCAGAACAAGCATAAGCCGCTAAATCGATCCATTTCATCACCGCACCACCATGAACTTTACCACCGAAGTTCACATCTCCAGGTTCAGCGAGAAAACGCAGAGTCACGTCTCGTTTGCCTTTTCGTGGGTTATCGTTACTGCTCATCTATCTTCCTTTATTATTGTGCTATATAACATGCTGATTACTTGCTAGTAACAATATACATGAGATGAGAGAATTTAAAGTGGGTAATCTCACGCTTGAGACTAATTTTTCAAACGGGTGACCCACCCATGAGTATTGATGGCTACAGGTACCGGAGGTGATAGATAAACGTAAGTCGGCTATTTTAAGAGTAAGTGGAGAAGGGGTTATAACAAAAAACACCTAGCGTGATGCTAGGTATTCCTATGCAGGTAGATACCTCATACAGCGGCTTTTCTCATATGAGTACTTTGATGTACGCTAACCAACCGTTGCCCGTTTGATCTAGCTTTGCTGAGGTAAAGGTAATTTAAGTTTTGGTTTTCTTTTTATTTGCGCAAGAATGACCCCTGAAATCACCATCACACCGCCAATAATATGGAATTGGTTAACGGTTTCACCGAGCCAAGTCGCTGCCAGTACTATCGCAATAACAGGCATCAAGTTCATGAACATGGCACTTGAATCAGCACCGATAGTATCGATGGCTTTCACCCACATCCAAGGTGCTAATATTGAGGCGGCAACTGCTGCGTATGCGATCAAAGGAATCGCTTGTTGTGAAGGCATGAGTTGATCGCTGGTTAACCAAAGTGGCGTCAGCATTGCAACCGCAAATATTCCTTGCATGTAAATCACCACCCAGTTACTGATGGGCATTTTCCAGCGTTTCAACAATACACAGTATGAAGCGTAAACCAAGGCCGCTATTAACATATAGCCGTCACCCTGTGTGAGTTGTTGATGGAGGAAGAATAAAGGGTCGCCTTTGCCTAGCATTAGCGCTAATCCTGAGAGAGACAAAATACCCCCCACAATGCTCAAACTCGAAATAGATTTGTGTAATAAAGGAACGCTGAGAAAAACACTGATTAATGGCACCAATGAAGTGATCAGCGCCATGTTAGAAGCCGTCGTGGTCAAGCCTGCGTAATAGCCTAAAGATTGATTTAAGACCATACCTAGAAAGGCAAGGAAAGCCAGTTTAGATAAGTTAGGTTTAATCACTGACCATTGCTTGATAACCGATTTAATACAGAACGGTGTGAGAATTAACATCGCAATGAACCAGCGATAAAAACTCATCGCGCTTGGTTCAATAGTGCTCGCGGCCAGTTTATTGACGATAGCATTTGCACCCCAAATACAGACAGTAAAAAATGGTAAAAGATAGTGCATGTGAATTCCGTCGAAAATAAGTTGATGCAGCTAGTTTGACAGGTCGTTATACTTACAGATATCTTTAAAAAGACATCAGACGCGACAGGAAGACAAGTTTGAAAAAACATTCAAGAAACCTTCATCCATCCTTATCAATCGAAAAAGCACCATCGAATGTATTTATGAATTTCGAAGCTTTTTTATCGAACACGGAAACTCGGGTGCATAGCCACCCTTGGGGACAAGTACAGTTGATCAGTGGTGGGATCCTTGAAATGGAAGCAGAAGGCACACGTTTTTTAGCGCCTCCGCATTTAGCGATTTGGGTACCTGCTGGGGTCATGCACTGCAGCTACAACCGTAAACCTTTGGAGTACTGCTCCCTGAACATTGCTCATGAGTTGACTCACCATCTGCCTGAAAAAACCAGCTTAATAAAGATCACACCCATTGTGTCTTCGATTATTGATGACTGTCGCCAACGCGGTATTAGTGTTGCTCAAAGTGAAAAAGATCAGAGGCTCGTTCAGGTCTTACTGGATCAATTAGCTGAGCGACAAGTCGAGCACCATTTTTTACCTTCCACTGATAATAAGTACCTTGCTCCGATTCTGGCGGCTATAGAAGAAAATCCGACCGAAGAGATTTCACTCAAAGACTGGGCTGATAAGGTGCATGCGACCGAACGCACTTTATCGCGTCATTGCCAAAGTGAGTTGGGGATGAGTTTTACTGAATGGCGATTGCGAGTACGATATTTATATTCAATGGATCTTTTAAGAAACGGGCAGTCCGTTAAAGAAGTGGCACTTACATTAGGGTATAACCAAGCAAGCCCCTTTATTAGCATGTTCAAAAAATACGCAGGTTTGACACCAGAACAATATAAAAATCGTTTATTGTAAGGAGATTGGGGTAGAAGCTTATTCGAGGTCGAAACAAAGTCATATATGCGCTTTTAAATACTACGATACACCTTTAAAACGACACCATGTTCCAGTGTTAACTTGCTTGCTTGGTTGCGATATTTAAGGGCATGAATGTATATTGACATATTTCGTTAGTCAGCGTCGGCTTAATATACTGAGGCGTTTGCGAGTCGCTCAAAACAATCAGATCGCGCTTTTATCTGGGAGGAGTGATATTAGCTATAAAGGCTGAGGTTCAATGATGCTCGAATGACGTCGGTAAAATCAGTATTAAGAACAAAAGAACAAGATGCTCATACATGAAGCCTCTTGTTCTTATGCGCTTAAGAACGGATTTCGGGGCGATAAAGCGGCCATATCCTAAAATCAAAAATTATAGCGCACTCCCAACGTGATGCCTTGAACAACCCAGTCTCCTTTAATGCTTTGGTTTTGGATTTGGATTTTTGCATTGGTCTTACGATATCTATAACCCACTGAAAAATCTAAATTATCAAACATGTAGCCCACTTCTATACCGGCTTGGTATGAAAGCCACCTGTCAGAACCTGAATCTGAATATGGACTCAAGTGAAACGTTGCTTCACTGTTTACAGAACCCACGCCGAGGATAAGTGCACTGTATAAGTTGTTGCCTTCATTAATAAATTTGGGACGAGCATTAATGTAAAACGCATCTCCTTTAAGTTTGAAGCTGTCAGGACCGTCAGAATCTTCAGCGTTTCCCAAACGTTGGTATTCGAGCTCTAAGCCAAAATCGACACTAGGGTGTATCGGTAAGTTATATCCAATAAATACGCCTCCACCTAAGTCATTGTTTTCATCAATCGAAGCTGAACCTAATTTTGTATTGTTAACTAGAAAAACATTACCACCGGCGTAAAATTGATCTCGATCTGCAGCGGAAACACTTGCACTTAAGAGTGCTAATACAACAAGCTTTTTCACGTTAAAATCTCTTCTGTAGGAATAAATGAAGTATTCTGTGCTTAGTTGGCACTAATTTCAATTCGCTAGAACAAATTAGGGATTATTATTTTTATTTCAGCCTATTACTGAGTTTTTTGTCAAAAATATACTGGCTTCACTGGAGCATTTAATCGATCTTTTAACGACGATGACTGTTTCAGTCTCTGACCAAACTTATGAATCCGATTTTGCAGCAGAAAATAGCTTGTAATAGAGAGTCTGGCAACGTATTCGCTGTTTAAAAGGGCTCACTTTAGAATGAAATCATAGTAGGAATGGTGAAAACTAATCTTGTGTCGAATGAATACGCTCCCAAGAGGCGTAAGATCTGGCAAAACAAACGTTTAAGCGTACCCACTCTCACTAGGATTAAAAATGAAAATGAAAATGAAAATGAAAACGAAAACGACTATCACAATAGCACTTACTGCCCTT
This sequence comes from Vibrio minamisatsumaniensis, assembly GCF_050337445.1. Classification (NCBI taxonomy): domain Bacteria; kingdom Pseudomonadati; phylum Pseudomonadota; class Gammaproteobacteria; order Vibrionales; family Vibrionaceae; genus Vibrio; species Vibrio minamisatsumaniensis. The sequence continues at coordinate 18,460 of NZ_JAKJSY010000063.1, forward strand.
TTTTCGGTATCAGCATTCGCATCGACTCATGCTACGATGGACATGCACAGCCTTTCGAATCAGGTATCAACGCAGTACCCTGATATAGCTTGGACGACGGTTGATAAAATTGCATCAGAGCTTCCTGAACAGCCGATTGTTGTTGGCTTAGATATTGATGACACTATGTTATTCTCAAGCCCGGTTTTCTATTACGGTAAACAAAAATACTCTCCAGACTCGTTTGATTACTTAAAAAACCAAGATTTTTGGAATGAAGCTTCTACTGGCCTTGATCGTTTTTCTATTCCCAAAAAGTCGGCGGTTGAATTGGTCACAATGCACTTAAAACATGGTGATACCGTTTACTTCATTACTGGTCGAACGGCTCCTCAGGGTCAAGAGACTTTAACCACCACTCTGCGAAACATTTTTCCTAAACAATACAAAGAGCAAATTAAGCCTGTCGTTTTTGCCGGTTCTTTAGACAAAGTTCAACAACTCAAAATGGCTAAAATTTCTCAATACTATGGTGATTCAGATAAAGACATCACCAGTTCTCGTGAGGCGGGTGTAAAAGCTATTCGCTTCCTACGAGGCGCACAGACAACGTATACACCGTTGCCTCATGCTGGTAAGTATGGTGAAGAAGTTCTTATTAACTCAAATTACTAAAATTACCGTTACTCGATCTGAACAATAACATTATGTTTTAGCTGGCGCAGTGTGACTCATTGCGCTCGCTATCGATAACTCTTGTTGCCATCGTCTGAATAATTGGTGCAAATACGACGAACCTGTTCAAGCTATAGATGATCTTGAACAGGTTTTGTATATACAGGCGTAACTTAAACGTTGGAATGTGCTTTTTTCTTCTTTGATTTGAAGGCTTTCATTGAGATTTTTAAAACGAGTTGTTCTTGTTTCGCTGAAATAAGCTGCTTGGTTAAAGCTTTGTGGTGTAGGTCCGTGATAAAGCTCTTTTCCCAAGGGGTAAGGCGGTCATACTTAAATAAAATAATGTCATTAAGTACATTGAATAACTCGTATTGGTTTTTATCCATGCGATTGTTTAGCATTCAGTTTGAGCATCTATGATCGGCAAGCCCATTGGATTTTATCGGGTTTATCTGACAATCATTAAGCATGACACTGACGAAGATTATGACTGCTGTTCGTAGCACTATGCCTCCCTTCTTCCTCTCTTTTTCCTTTCGGTGCCTTAAAGTTTTTATGGATGTAATGTGAAGACATGGAAGATAAGAGGGCACTGTAATCGAGCGTGAATGTCACTTTTTCCCCTATAAAGAGTGGTCTCTGTGAGGACTCAACGACAAGATGATCGCTGGTTGAAGACATGATTTTAATCCCATCCGGCGCCTTAAGCCCGCTAATACAAACATCTTGCCGGCCTAATGCTAGGATCGCTTGTGAAACCCGCCCTCGATCTTGAAGGCTCTCTTTTTCACCAAAAGCATTTAACCCACGATTCCCCCAAGGCAATGTTGGCTTAATATTGGATTCAATCACTTCAGCGGTCAAAGAAACGGCGTCCGTATACAGCCCTTCAATTTGGTCGTGTTCTAAGGGTTCACAGCCTAAAAAAATGGCTTCTCCTAGACGAAGGTTATTGACTCGAGTTAGGCCGGTTCTCTGAAGAGCCCAGTTAACTGAAGCAGAGTTTCCTCCGGAGATAATCTCAAGGTTAATCCCAAATGTTGCTTCAATTCCATCGGCAAGATCAGAAAGAATTGTCATATTTTGATCATCCGGAGCGACACCATACCGACAGGCTAAATTCGTACCAATGCCTTTTATCGCGATATTAGGTAAACAAATGATCGCCCGAATAAAATCAATCACGTTATTCGGCATCACGCCTTCTCTGAGATCGCCAAGCTCAACCATAATAATAATATCGTGACAACAATTCTGTTGTTGGGCGACATGTGAAAGTCTTTGAATCACTTCAATTTCCGAATTTACACTCATATCACTGTATTTTATTACATTCTCCACTTGGCTTAGCATGGGGGTACGTATCAGCATTTTAGGGATAGAAAGGCCAGATTCAGTCATATTTTGAAGATTTTCGATTCTTGAATCGGCTAACATAATGGCGCCAGCATCAATGAGAACTTGTGCGATAATCGGGTGGGAGAGAAAGACTTTTGTTACAGGCGTAACAGAGATATTTTTCCGTGATAGCTGAGTCATTAAAAACTGAGCGTTATGATGAATTTTTCCACAGTCGATGTCTAACCTAGGGTAGTTCACTTTTTTTCGGCCAGTTTGCTTGCTATCGTAGGGAAGGCTGATGTTACGATGTTCAGTAGATGTTCGACAGGCTGAGATAATGCATCAGTAACAGGTAGGCCAAACTTGGTCGTATAATGGTCTATCTCACAGCGTGTTTCATCCAAAGACATCCCTTCATGATTCAGTGTAAGTCCAATAACATCGGTATTAGAAAACGTTTCGATAAGATTGATTTCTGAGGCAATCGAAGGCATTGGGCAATCAGGAAAATCAGTACGATATAAACGTTTAGGGGCATGTTGCAAAATCACACCCGTTGGACAACTGCCACGTAAGATAAAAGCGCTGGTTGAAAACGCAGGGTGACTCAAGGCTCCTTGCCCTTCAATAATGATCAGGTCCGGATCTTCTTTTTCATAGGCTTGTACAATGACAGATTCCAACTCGCCAGCGCAAAACTGTGAAGGGACAGCATCGAGTGCAACGCAGTATTGTGCGCCTTGTATAATCCCCGTTTGACCGGTGGCAATCAGAACAACGTTAAGGCCTTTTTTAGTCAGTTCATTCACTAAAATGGTCGCGGTTGTTCGTTTTCCTAGCGCACAATCCGTTCCCATTACCGCAATTCTTGGACATTGTACGCTGTGTATTTTCCCGCTAAATGTTTTCAGATCGGCTTTATTTTTAGGTTTGCGAGTATCGAATATTCGAACATTATTTTTTAAGCTCGCTTCTAAAAATAGAGGGTCATCAGTGAGAAATTCATGCAAGCCATTTACAATGTTCATCCCTAGAGACATGGCATTGAGAATGATGTTTTTATCTAAGTCTGATAACAAACCACTTGATGGTGCCATACCAAAAATGAAGTAATCGGGAATGCTTTCTGCGTGAATGATGGCTTCTTCAGCATTGGCCAGGATAGGAATTCCATTGGCTTCATTATCCAGTAGTTCTCCAGCATCTAAGCCGGCAGATTCACTATCAATAACCGATAGAATACGATAGCGTAACGAGTGTCTTACTAGGCCATTCGCGGTTTTACCATCGATTTTACCGAAATTGCCTTCGCAATAGATAATCGCTGAAGGGATAACGGGTTTTACTTTCTGAGCCAGTGGTAACCAAGGTGCGAAATGGGGGACGTTGTTGTTGCTTTCTAGCTGTTCAATTTTAGTGAGTTTGAATATGTTTCTTAATTTTTCGCTTGAAATGGACATAATTAAAGCCTGCAGTAAGGCTTAGGAGGGCGACTAAGGAGTGCCGAGGTGATAGTTCGGAAAAGAAAAGAAGTCCCTACTAAGCGGTAGGGATAAAAACCAAGGTAACACACTTACCAGACTTTTGTTGGTTATTATTAAATATGCTTTCTGAATCGAGCAGTTCCAGGTTTTACCTAAACCTTAATTGCCTGACTCCGACCATTTTCGAAGTCAAGCATGATAAAAATGCAGTGTAAAAATGTCCCGACTTATGAAGTCACTTCATTCTGCCACAGCCTTACCGTGAGTGACTGGTTTGGTTTTTTGATAATTAACGAAAGTGCTATGGACACTAAAATCAACGTTAGCATGACGTGAAAGGTTGCCAAAAAACCGCCAAAGAGAGACGCAATGACAGAACCTGCAAAGCTGCCAATACCAAACCCCAAATAGATGATACCGTAATTCTTCGCTACATTTTCTAGGCCAAAGAAATCACTAATGAGAGAAGGGTAGACCGTTATAGTCCCGCCAAAGCTAAATGCGATACAAGCTAGTGAGAGATAGAAGGTATGCAGTGTGGGAGTGATAAAGATCAAGGTGCTAACACCAGCAAGACAGATAACTAATGCGATGGTGATGACGTACATTCGTGTGATTTTGTCGGACAGTACACCTAGCACGATACGTCCTCCTAGATTTGCAACCGCAATGACAGAAACGGCGGTGGCAGCAATCCCAGCCGACAGATGAACGTAATTTTCACCGATATCCTTCGCAATACCAATCGCGTATAACCCAGACATACATACGGTGGTGAATATTAGAGCCAGCATGTAGAACTGAGGTTTGCTCATTGCTTGTTTTAGAGTAAAACTATCGCTCGTTTCCGTGAGTTTATGAACCGAGGTAGATCGGTCTTGTTTGGGTGCTTCAACGACCAGTAAGCCTCCAATCAGAACCAATGCCATGGCAATCACACCCCAAACATCAAACGCATTCTCAAGCCCAAAGTGCGTTAATGAATACATATTGATGTATTTGAACCCTAAGCTGCCAAGGCCATAAGCACCAATGGCACAAGCGGAAGCGATCCCCTTGTTATTAGGAAAGAACTTGATGCAGTTAGTGAGTGCAAGTAGGTAGCCAGTACCGTCGGCAAACCCGACCAAGAAACCAGCGCATAAATACAATGCGGTTAGACTTGATGCTACTGACGTGAGATAGAGGCTTGAGCCGAGTAATAGTCCGGAGAATATAAGCACTTTTTTGATACCAAACCGCTCTTGAAGCTTACCTGAAATGGAAGACGCTACCGCCAACGCAAGACTCAATAGGCCAAATGCAAAGGCAACTTGTTTGACGGGTTGGTCGAGTTTATCTGCTAGATGAGCGTTGAATAAGCTCCAGGTATAAACGGATCCAAGTGCAAATTCAATGAGTACGGTGCCAATTAGGGTGAACCATTTGTCACGTGGTCGAATAGGGTTGCTCATAGTGGAACGCCTTTAAATGAATACTAAATAAGTTAAGTTGGCTCTAACTTATTCAACTATCATTTAGGCTTCAAGCGGCAGAAAAGGAAAAAAAATCAACGGTAGTGACAGTGGAATGAACGGCAAAAATAGGGAATGAATTACAAACCCATTAAGTCTCTAAAGGGCTTGATGTTGGAGCGGCTTACCGGAATCAGGGTGTCTGTACCATTTAATTTGATACGATAGGTACTGCTTGCCCAAGGGATGATCTCTTCTATCTGGTTTAAATTTATCCAGTATGACCGGTGAACTCGAAAAAAGTGCACATTATCCACTTGGTTAACAAAGTCACTTAGCATCATTGGCGATGTAAACAAACCGCGCTGCGTGACAACTTCGGTTATTTTCCCATTTGCACTGGCGACGATAATTTCTGCGACAGGCGTAATTCGAATGCGGTTGTTTTGATACAAATTAACGCTGGCTTTTGGATCGCGATGAGCATGGTATGAGTCTTGTTTGGCGGACGACAAAGCTCTTTGATATTCGATTTTTTCGAGCGTTTTTTGCACTCGAAGCTCACTAAATGGTTTGAGAATATAATCAAAGGCTTCAATGTCGAAGGCTTCAGCTGCGTGCTCTCTGTAAGCGGTTGTGAAGATGATTTTCGGTGGGCACTTTGAGTTATAGAGGCTTTTAGCCAGTAACATCCCGTTGACCGATGGGATGTTGATATCTAAAAATGCGATGTCGATTTCTGTACCTTGGATATACTCCAATGCCTTCAACCCATCATCAAACTCAGCCACTATTTCAATCGTGCTGTATTTATGGATCAGATATTTGAGTTCTTCACGAGCCAGATATTCGTCTTCAACTAAGATTGCTGTTGTCATTATATTTGCCTTTAGGAATCACAAAAGAGATACGAGTGCCCGGGGTAAGACGTTCTATCTCAAGTCCTTTCCCGTACAATAATTGAATTCGTTGATGGACATTATTGAGCCCGATCCTTTTCGATTCGATCGTACCAGAATAAATTTGTTCAATAACCGTATTTGGGATGCCAACGCCATCATCACAAATCGTGATTTCAATACCATTGAGTTGCTGTCTAACGCGAATGCAAACCGTACCACTGCGACCATTCGGTATGATGCCGTGACCGATAGCATTTTCGACTAAAGGTTGTATCAGTAATGGTGGTATTGAGGTGTCGACAGTGTCCACATCAAATTGTACAGATAACTTATCTCCAAAACGGGCTTTTTCGATAGCTACGTAGTCTTTAACCTGCTGTAGTGCCTTTTCTAGAGGAATCATCTCATCGACATTTTCTAGGTTAAATCGCATGAATCCCGCCAGTTTGCCGATGAGATCTCTGGCTTTATCGGGTTCGATTCGTATCAGAGTGGAGATAGCATTGAGGGTATTGAACAGAAAATGAGGGTTGATCTTGTTTTGTAATGCCCCAAATTCTGCCTCGTTAGCCATGATTTTTAATTTTTCGACCTTGGCAACCTCTAATTGAGTCGAAATGAGCTGAGACAAACCGATCGCCATTTCGTGTAAGGCTAGCGTGATTTGATGGGGTTTATTAAAAAAGATTTTTAAGGTTCCCGTGACGTTACTGTTTTCAAATAACGGGATTATCATTAATGACCGAAAAGTGTGCTCTTGAATATTATTGCTCTTAATAATCGTACCATTTTCAATCGCCGTTTTTGTCATCAGGCTGACCTGGTTGTGATGGCTAGAGTATTGCTGCTCTCCATAACCCACATACACTTGCACATCGCGAGTATCTGTAATCGCGACAGCATCGGCATTGCACTCCCTTTTTATGATGGTACAAACCTGTTTTAGTGCATCATTTGAGCTTTTTCGTATATAGGGTAGAGTTTGGTTAGCGACTTTTAGGGCTTGTTTGGCTTGATATGCCGCGACTTTATCTTTTTCGCTTTCCATATCTTGTAGCCATTTAATGATCAGAATCACGCACACTGAGCCTAAAATCATGGGCAACCCAATAGCATCGACTATCGAATAGGAGAGGGCTTTGTCCTGAGATAAACCAATGATGAGTATCATGGTCAACACTTCGCAACCAGCAGCGACGAGAAAACCGTACTTAGCATAGTTAGCGTAGTTAGCACGTAGGTAGACCCAAGAGGCTAAGATCCCAGCTAAAACACTACTGATTAAACATGGAATCGATGATGGGCCATTGAGATCAATAAGATACCGGTGAATACCAGAGATGAGTCCTACGGGGATGCCAACCCAAGGTCCAAAGAGCACGCCACCTGAGACAATCGAGATAATACGAACATTGACTAGCGACCCTTCAACGTGCACTCCTGTATAGGTACTAAAAATGGCGAACGCCGTGAAGAACAGTGTCAGTATCGTGCGTTCTAGTGTGTTGCGACTCTGCTTTGCAATCAGAGTCTGAAATACTTTCATATGTGTTAGAAAGTAGAGAGCCATGAGTAGCAAAGATGCTCGTTCGACCATGGCTAACAGCATCATTAATTGATTCGACAACATATAAGGACCTAAAAAATAGCAAGGGCGGATTTTACCTTTCCCCGTTTGCCGTAGACAAGGTGATTAATGATACAGAAGCTGAAACTAAAAAAACGAAATGTGATGTGTCTTTTAGTATGCTTGGCGACTTAAATCTGACTAACAATACAACATCGATGTTAAGTGTGGGCACTGATAAAGCGCCTTGTGTCGACAATATTGCTTAGCATTCTGGACAGGCATGTTGGCAAGGATCTATTTGGTCTTGTTTGATACGGCTTTCGTTTACTGCCACATAACCAATACTGCGGCGATAGAAAGCAGAATAAGGGCAAAGATGTCTTTACGAGCAATGTGTTGCCCTAGCCAGAAATAAGAGATCAACACCATAAAGATCACTTCAATTTGCCCCAATGTTTTTACATAAGGCACGGCTTGCAATGACATCGCGCTAAACCAACCAAGAGAGCCAATCACACTGGCGAGGCTTGTCATAACCACCAATTTCGAGCCTTTAAATATCTGGCGGAATGTCGCCCGATCTCTAAAAAACAGAAACGTACAAATAATGATGGTCTGAAGTGAAATGACTAAAAATAACACCCAAGCTGCGCTATGCGGAAAGGGTAGCCCGATACTCAAGCTTGCTTCACGGACCCAAAGAGAAGTTAAAGCAAAAGCAGTGCTGCATGCCATACCAAGTAGAAAAACCTTAGGAGAGAGGCTTCGCCACCCGGAAGAGCTACTCATGATCAACACGCCCAACGTGCCAATGATTACGCCTAACCAGCCCGTTACCGTTAAAGCAGTGCCAAAGAATAACACCGAAAGTACAGCTGATACGGGGGCTTCACACTTAGCCAGTCCGGCTCCTATTGCATAGTTTTCTCTTTTGAACAGCATCACCATTAAGGCTGTAGCAAGGATCTGCATGATTGCAGCGGCACCAATGTAGAAAATAAATTCACCGGAAAAATGCGGTGTGGCTACGGGCTGCCATTGATAGAGCGCATAAAGATAAATAAGCGCGATCGGGCCTGCCCAAATAAAACGAGCCAGTGTGACTCCTGCCACACTCATCGTTCCACTTAATTTGCTTTGAAATGCATTGCGCCAAGATTGGCTAAAAGCCGCAAGAAGAGTAAAAGCTATCCAACTAAAAGACATGACGCTTCCATGTGTAATGTAATTTACTGATTATATTAACCAATCCTTACTCAGTTAACATTAAAAGCTTGGCTTTAAGTGCTATTCGATATCGCTACATTTATCAAAAGATCGGTTCTTTTTTGTTCTTGAAATAGAACAGCGCGCTGATCAAAACGAATAATAGGGTGAAATAATAGAAGAATGAAGAGAGTGAAGCCAAGAAGTCGAGGTTTTGTTCTATCTCTTGTGCGGTGTAGCGCTGGGATACTAACTTGTAGTAGTAGGCATATAAAATGCCGATCAATCCATATCCAAGATTAAACATTAGACCTTTAAAGCTAAGCACGGTGGCTCTGATGTGTGATTGTGTTTTTTGGTTGAGATGATAGCTGATGAAAATGTTCATCGTCATGATGATAAAAATCAGCACGAGTGCTGGAATCACTCCGTAAATTGACCACCCTAAACTGATCCAATAATAGGTCACCATGGTCGCGCCCCCCATGACCGCAATAAAGGTTTTTGGCGCCATACTTTCTGCTAATCGGCGGCTTTGTCCCGCCAAAATTATTTTAAGCAAACTGATCCCTGCACCGATAAAACCAAAGTAGATAATCGGTATATCGATAGCAAGGTAGTATTGGCTATTCATGGTTAGGAACATTCGCGAGGTATGCTCGAACAGGCTGTAGTAGAGCAAGATAAACAGAACGTAAGGGGTAGCAAGTACCCACTTACCGGTGTCGGCCGTTAATTTAAGGCTGGCAATGATGGTGGCTGCTTTGGTTTGATCGCTTGGCCCCGTTTTTTTCTCTTCACGCATATTTATGGCGGCATAAATGGCGATCATCGCCACCAACAGGGTGGCAAACACGGGAATGCGCATCAGGTCTTTGGTGCTTTCGGGCTCGGCCAATCCAAGAGTATGAAAGAGAGGCGCCATGACGTTCACATCGTACATGGCAGCACCGAGCAAGGTGACAAAGATACCAACGCTTGAAGCGATTCGAAGTTGTATTTGTAAAACGCGCGGCCACAGCGCTTCATTGCCTTGCTCTTTCAAAGTGTCGTAAGCCAATGCCTCATCGGCACCACTCGCAAGTGCCATAGCTAAGCCGCTGAGTATCCTATTAATCAAAAATACAACGAAGACCACATCGGGCTCTCCGGTTGGTACTAAGGCGATCATGGCGATTTCAATAAACATCACCATCGATGAGAGCACGACAAGCTTTTTACGCCCGAGCGTATCAGCCAATGCCCCTGATGGTACTTCAGCAAGTACGATGGTGGCAGCCCAAACCACGTTAAGCATGGCAAATTGAGAGAGGGTTAAACCATAGTCTAAGTAGAGTAGGGTGAAGATAGGGTAATAGAAACGCGCAAAGTAACTACTTCTAAACATTAAGAAATAGCGAACGTTAGGAACTTTTAGTATCTCTTTGAGCGTCATGATCGTTTCAGTACTTTAGATAACACATTATTATGTATATACCCTTTAGCTTTTTTAATCATGGAATTATTGTCAAACGCCTCATATATCGAGTTAGAGACGCCTTGATTCGCTCTAAAACCTTTCTGGCTATTTTACTGGGTAATCATTAAACCCTAATTGTTTGGATATATTTCGACCTGCGTTGTGTAATAATTCCACATAAGACGCTTTTTTCTGCTCATCAAAGCGCATGGTCGGAAATGAAATTGACACACCAGCAATCACGGTACCAAAACGATCGTAAACAGGGGCTGCGATACAGCGTAATCCTGGTTCTTGCTCTTCATTATCCTCGCCAAAGTGTTGTTGTTTCACTATTTTTAGCTCATCCATAAGTTGGTCGACGCTTTCGATTGTATTTTTCGTGCTTTTCACAAACTCGGTATCTGCAAGTTGAGCGCGAACGTATTCTTCGTCACGTTCTGCCAACAATACTTTACCTATGGCAGTAGTATGCAGAGGGTTTCTTCTGCCAACACGTGAGTGCATACGCAAAGCAAAGCTAGAATCAATTTTGTGAATATAGATGATGGAGCCATGATCCAATGCCCCTAAGTGAATCGTTTCATTGGTCTCTTCTGAAATCACACGCATCTCTTTCTCTGCAATTGTGATCATATCAACCCACTCAAGCGATTTAGATCCAAGCTCGAACATCTTCAATGTCAGTGAGTATCTATCGGCCTCGCCTTGCTGAGACACATAGCCCAGCATTTTCATTGTTTGTAGAAAGCGATACGTCGTGGCCTTCGACATCATTAAGCGCTGTGAAAGATCAGATACGCCGATTTCCTTCTGTTTTCCCAGAGATTCAAGAATGTTAAAAACTTTCAATACCGATGAAACGGCTTCTGGTTGGGTGGACTTTTCCATTTTTATTCCTTTGAACTGTCTAATAT
>NZ_JAKJSY010000064.1:0-28061 GCF_050337445.1 Vibrio minamisatsumaniensis
ATAATAAAACCCACTTCGAGAAACCCCAAACACCTTAGCCATACGGACAATCCTATATTGCAACAGGTGTTCGAGCATAAACTCATAGCAATCTACTTTAGATTTTTCGCGAAGTAGGTGGCGGCCTTTTTTACGATATCTAGCTCTTCAGCTTGCTCTGCCAATAATCGTTTGAGTTTGGCATTTTCAGTGGCGAGCTCCCTTTCTCTATCGCTGATTTTCGCATCTTTTTTGACGGCTTTACGCCACCCATAAATTTGAGATTCATATAGCGAAAGCTGTCGTGCGGCAGCAGAGACACCGACTTTCTCTGCTAACTTAAGCGCTTCGGCTTTAAATTCAGGAGCATGTTTGATTCGTGTTTTCTTAGTTGTCATTGTTCACCTCGTTAGTGATTGTACTCACTTAACTCGGTGTCCAAAACTTCTGGTGCGGATCATTATTCATTGGTCAAGGTTTCCCGATCTGATGTTGTCGCTTGTTACTTTCCCTTTACTCTTTCTGGTTGATGATAACACAGCATCTATTCTTTCGATTGCTATTGTCCCACTGTTGTATTTGTTAATTTATGCTTTGGCATGCTTTTATTTGTGTGAACACTACTTAGGTCATCAGTACCGATTTGTCAGCATGATGTTCGCTATTTCATCACCTACCATCATTCATTTTTTACCGGGTTCTATCGATCATCATAATATCCAGTTAATTTTAGCGACGCTCTTTCTCGCGATAACCCCTATTACGATAAGTCAGCTTAACCACTCATGGCGTATCTATATTCAATCTATTTTACTGTCTCTCTCTTTGTGGACAGGGATGGATAATGTCTTGTTATTTATGGCTTACTTTATTGCATATACCCTATATTACTGCTTCTTTCGTCGAGAATGGTTTGGTTACCTCACTCAATTATATGCAACATGTACGGTTTTTGGCATCAGTGCGATTTTATTAAACAGACCTTACAGTGAGTTTTTTATCTTTAAGTACGATGAAATATCACTCATTCTAATTCTTCTTTTCTTTGCTGGTGGGGCCTTTGTTCATGCTTATAATCGATTCAGCGATGATGATGAGAGTTTAGCTCGAAAGCTTTTTTTATGTTTTATTCTTGGTTTCTTGTGCTTATCTCCAGTCGTTGCTCTTTATCCATCACTCACGAGTGCTTTGTTCATTGATTACCCGCCGGTACTTAAGTTGTATTGGCTTGACCAAGTTACAGAAGCAAAATCAATAGCAAATTACATCGCCAGTAATGGTTTTTTCTCTATCGAAAATTATGCCCTACTACTAGTGCCTGCCATGCTATACCCAATCTTTGGAGATAAAAATCACCACAGCACAATATTGTATCTGATATTCATGTTCTATTTATTGCTGGCGATATTTTGGCAAATTAGAGTCATGAGGTTGTGTTTTGTTTTAGCAGCACCTTTCCAAGCCTATTTTGTTTTCAGGGTATCTGAATATGTTAAATTTTCAATTTTGAAGGTAATCGTCGTTTTATCTGGCGCACCATTAGTTGTCGCTCTTGTGATACTTTTGTTGTCACCAACAGAGCCAATAACCCCCTCTTTATCTGAGCGTCCTAAATCACCTAACATTTCCAACGTACTCAAAGATAATGGGATTGAATCACAGACCATACTCTCAGGAATAGAAACGGGTGCACCTGTATTAGCCAAAACAGACAACAAAATTATCGCTGCACCTTATCATCGAAATATTGTCGGTAACCTATTCCTTATCGAAGTGATGCTGGAAGAAGATCTTTTGTTGGCTGAAAGGAAGATCATAGCAAAAAATATAAACTATATTGTTATCGGTAATGACCCTCATTTGGTCATTTTAAGAGATTCTGCAAGTGAAGGCGCGCTGATTAAAAAACTTTATGGTTCAGAAACACCGGCTTGGCTAGAGGTGATACATGATGACATTCAAGATGGTTATCGTATCTTTAGAGTAAGGGGCAATTCATGAATAAAAATATAGCAGTATTACTCCCATGCTTTAACGAGGCTGGGGCTGTAGGAAGAACGGTTGCTTCTTTTCAACAAGCCTTACCGAACGCAACTGTTTATGTGTATGACAACAATTCAACGGGCACTACTGTTGAAGAAGCTTTAAAAGCTGGTGCTATCGTTCGCTATGAATCTCGTCAAGGTAAAGGAGAGGTTGTCAGGCGTATGTTTTCCGATATTGACGCCGATATTTATGTGATGGCTGATGGTGATGACACTTACGATGCCTCAATATGCCCGATGCTAATTGATCAATTATTGAGAGAGCAGTTAGATATGATCATTGGCAGTCGTGAGCGCTCTTTGGAAGCTTATCCAAAAGGGCATATCTTCGGTAATAAAATGTTCTCATCATTGATCAATCGTGGATTTAATGCTCATCTAAATGATGTATTTTCGGGATACCGGATCATGAGTCGTCGGTTTGTTAAAACCGTTCCCGTTTTTAGTGATGGCTTCCAAATTGAGACAGAGCTTACCGTGCATGCATTGCATCACAACATGTCAATTAAAGAGGTGGCGACTCAATACCGAGCAAGGCCTGACTGTACGGCGAGCAAATTGAACACATTGAGCGATGGTATCAAGATTCTTAGCTTTGTTTTGTTCTTATTGAGAGATGTAAAGCCAATGTTTTTCTTTGGTCTACTGTCGGCCTTGCTTTGTATCATCTCATTAGGATTAGGGATCCCTGTCATTATTGATTTTATTGATACAGGATTAGTCGAAAGAGTACCGACTGCTATTTTGTCTAGCTCCATTGCGTTAATCGCGGTGATGGCTTTTTTTTGTGGGTTGATACTCGACAACGTATCACGAGGCCGGCGAGAGATGCGCATTCTTTCTATATTAAGGTGTCGTGATGGCAAATCATTGGAATAAGGGGCATTAATGAGAATAAGCAAGGATGAAGATAAGGAGTGGCTCGATTATTTATCTCGTTTTAGTGATGAATACGATGAACGAGTTTATCAAAGTTATTCAACCGGTTATGTGATGAGGGCTGGTCACATTGCGTGTGAAAAGCCATTCGGTGAAGACAAACATTTTTCGAAAGTCTTAGAGGTGGGGGCTGGAACCGGTGAACACTTATTACATGTTAAGCATACTTTTGATGAATACATTGTTAGTGATGGTGATGCATCGGCACTCGAAGTCGCACAGAAGCAACTCAACCCTATCAACGCCTATGACAAGCTCACCTTTAATGTCACGAATGCTCGAGAGTTAGATTTTGAAAGCAACAGTTTTGATCGTGTCATCGCCACTCATATATTGGAGCACCTGTATGAACCTCACTTGGTGATCAAAGAGTGGCTAAGGGTGTTAAAGCCAGAAGGAACGCTATCTATTTTGATTCCTACCGACCCGGGAATTGCTTGGAAGGTCGGTCGCTATATGACGACAAGAAAACACGGTTTAAAAAAGGGCTGGAATTACGATTACATAATGGCGAGAGAGCATGTAAATCCATGCAATAACTTAATGGCTTTTTTAAACTACTACCTTCCTGACAATCAACACTCGTTTTGGCCGTTGAGTTTTGCGCCATTGATTGACTGCAACTTATTCTTCAATTTTCACGGCATTAAAAGGGTCGCTAGACATTAAAGTAGGAAGCCAGTTGTTAGCTTCCTACTTCCTGTTTAGTGTTACAGGCCAGTAGCGACACCAAATAACATGAAGACTCCGACAAGCCCCACAATGGGCATCTTCACCGTTTTTAATAACCACACACCAACAACGATCAGAACGAAATCTAAGCGACTGTTCACGGCACTTGTGAAGATCGGTTGATACAGTGCTGCCAGCAATAAACCAACCACCGAAGCATTCACCCCCGTAAGAGCGCCTGCCACCAAGGGCTTGCTTGCAATCGCTTGCCAGTTTTTTAGTACACCCAGTAGCAATAAGAAGCCCGGTAAGAACACGGCGATCGTTGCGAGTAGTGCGCCTATGATCGGTGCCGATGGCATCAACATATAACCTAGATAAGTGGCTAACGTAAACATCGGACCAGGGACCGCTTGCGCAGCCGCATAGCCTGTTAGGAAGGCATCTTGAGAGAGTTGATCACCAATCCTATTTTGTAGCAGCGGAAGTACCACGTGGCCGCCACCAAAGACTAAGCTACCTGCTTGGTAGAACAAGCCAAACACTTCAATGCTTTGAGAGTAAGCACTGAATAGAGGCAGACCAACCAATAACGCAACAAATATTACGAGAGGCGTTACCGATATTTTCTGTGTTGAAGGTGTTGTTTTTAGCGCTTGAGACGTCAAGAACTGACTGCCCACGATCGCTGCAAACAATAGAACTAACACTTGAGGCCAGATCCCAGGAAGCAAAAGCAAAACAACGGTGGTAATCACACATAAGGCGGTTGCTACCTTCGATTGACAAAAGTTTTTGTACATCCCGAAAGTGGCATCAGCCACCACCACAACGGCGAGTAATTTAAGCCCATGGATGACGGAGATAAACAGCGGGGCTTCTAGCAACTGGTTGCTAACTAACGCCAATATCAACATCAGAATGACCGATGGGGAAGTGAAGCCGATAAAGGCTGCAATAGCCCCTGTTAAGCCACCTTTCTTGTAGCCAACCGCGAAGCCAACCTGACTGGATCCCGGCCCCGGAAGAAATTGACTGAGGGCGACAATTTGCCCGTACTCTTGGTCGGACAACCAATTCAGTTTCTCAACAAACGTCTTACGGAAGTAGCCAATGTGTGCCGCTGGTCCACCAAAGCTAATCCAGCCCAGCCAGAAAAAGGTTTTGAAAATTGAAAGCATGATCGATTCCAGATAAATGTTTAGCGTAATTTAGGCGGAGTTAAACTATGATTCAAATTAATTGTTTTAATTATAACCATGAATGATATGGGTTTCTCTTATGGCTGATTTTAACTGGAAAGGGATCGACCTTAACTTGTTGATTGCACTGCAAGCGCTGTATAAAACCAACAGCGTTAGCAAGGCTGCTGAACGTTGTTATGTGAGCCAATCTGCGATGAGTCATAGCTTACAAAGGCTTCGAAAACTGTTTGATGACCCTTTGTTTGAGCGTGTAGGTAGCAAGATGGAGGCGACCGACCGAGCCATTGAATTATCGAGCACCGTGGATGCGTTACTGAATACCATTCAGTCAGAGGTACTGCTGTCTAAATCGTTTGATGCAGAAACGTATAAAGGGACTTGGAAGATTGGTCTCACGGATTATGCCGAGCAGATGTTCGCTCCAACAGTGTTTGACCTGATTAAACAATCCTCGCCTTATTCCCAAGTCGCGTTGTTCAATGTAAACCGGAGTAACTACCAGCAAGTCTTTGAAGATGCCAAGCTTGATATGACGATAGGCAGCTTTGGTGAGGTACCAAAGCAATATCGAACAAAGCATTTGTACACGGAGCAACATGTTTGTTTACTTGATCAGTCGGTTCTATCTATTGAGGAGCCGATGTCGTTAGCACAATTTGTTGCTGTCGAGCACGCGCTCGTTTCTCCCAATGGTTCCCTAAAAACGGGCGTAGACATTAAATTGGCGGAACTGGGTTATACGAGAAAAGTGGCGATTGCATCGAGTAATTTTTTAACCGTTAAGCGACTCATTCGTGGCAGAGAACTATTGTGTATTGTCCCCAAACTCGTTGCGCGCAAGGATATCGATAGCGAAGAAACTTTGCTGGCAGTGAAACCACCGATTGATGTTCCAGATTTTGATATCCAGCTTGTCTATCGTAAGACAAAGCAGTTAGAAGATAAAAATCAATTGCTTAGAAGGTTGATTGCGAAAGCGATTTCATCTGTGATGAGTGATTCAATTGATTAGTCGCGATGTGTCGTTAAGTTCGTATAAATTATCTCTAAAAAAAACAATTGATGGCCAGAACGTGACTATACTTAATTTACGACTCAAAACAGTCGTAAAGAATAGGATTTTTGATTTACCTAAGTGAAAAATTGCTTATATCCTTATGATGTAGCTTAAATAACTACCAGTCTAAACGGACTTAGTTGGTCTTAAAGCGCTAGCTCCCCCTAGCGCTTTTTGTTTATTCTAAAAAGAGAATCGAGTCCATTTTTTTGCTCGCCAACGATGTGCCATGATGATTCCACGGAACCATTCGTCCATTGCGATAGCCATCCAAGCACCAAACACGCCATAACCCCAGTGCACGCCAAGCAAATAGCTCATGGCAACTCCAATACCCCACATACTCAATATGCCCATTTTCACAGGGAACTTGATGTCACCTGTCGCTTTTAAGGATGAGATGAAGATCAGGTTAAAGACACGGCCAGCCTCTAACACAATTGAACCAGTGATCAGCAATGCAGCCAAGGCGATGATTTCAGGATCTTGAGTGAACAAATCCAGAATTTCAAAGCGGAAAATGTAGACCATACAAGTAATACTGGTCGAGGCGATAAAACCAACCACAAAGTAACGTTGTACGCGATGGGTGATTTCATCTATCCAGCCTTTGCCTATGTAATAGCCCGTTTGAATTTGGCTACCTTGACCAATAGCCAGTGCAAACGCAAAAGAGAGGCGAGCGATGTTCTGTGCGTAAGTAAACGCAGCTAATGAAGACGTGCCCATCTGTACCACGAAGAAAGTTATGCTGATCTGAGCCATGTTATAAGAGAGTACTTCTCCTGCGTTCATCGATCCGATCTGAATGATTTTTTGATAGATAGATTTAGGCACGGCTTTGAACTGCTTAAGGGGTAAGTCTATTCCCTTACTTTTTACGACGCTGATTAAAAGCAATAGACTGATCATTTGACTGATAACCGTTGCTGTTGCTACGCCTTGCACGCCATATACTGGTAGGCCAAAAGGTTGATACAGCACGCAGTAGTTACCAAATACGTTAATCACTCCCGCAATCAAGTTGATGATCATCGGTGA
The DNA here is from genome assembly GCF_050337445.1 of Vibrio minamisatsumaniensis. NCBI lineage: Bacteria > Pseudomonadati > Pseudomonadota > Gammaproteobacteria > Vibrionales > Vibrionaceae > Vibrio > Vibrio minamisatsumaniensis. Next base: position 6,939 of record NZ_JAKJSY010000064.1, read on the forward strand.
CTTTGAATAGCCATGACTGCGCAAAATCGTCGTTAGCACCACGCCAATCGTTACATTGAAAGTGAGGGCGCCACTGATGAATAGATACTCTTGAGCGTATTGCTCTACTTGAGCTTCAAGTTGATAAAGTGGGATAAAATACTCAGCACCAAGAACAGCGATAATACTCAATAGAAGGCCAGTAATAATGGCTAATACGATGCTTGCCACTCCCACATGAGCACTCTCTTCATTACGAGAGGCACCGTTATATTGTGCGATTAATATCCCCGTGCCACTGCTGACCATGGTCGAGACAATGATCAGGAAAAAGGATATCTGAGAAATAACACCAACGGCAGACACGGCTTTGTCCGAGTATCCCGATAACATGAATACATCACTGGTGTTGAGCGCGGTTCTTAATAGAACTTCAATAAAAATCGGCCAGGTGAGCGTTACGATTCCCATGCGTTTATTTAGGGCGGAATCAGCATTAGGCATTTAGGTTTTCTCGAAAAAAAGGGTAGGCGACACTATAGTTTAGCGATTATTGAGTCAACGACTATCAAATTAATGTCCGGAAGAGTAATAAGGATAAATCACATTTTTATAAAACGTCAGAATTACGAGGTTTGAGGCGTGAGGACATTCTTATTGTGGTGATAAAGTCGTAGTTGTTTTTTATTTCATTGGTCTGATTTAAAACAAAAAGCGCCTTGGTAGGCGCTTTTAAAGTTGGGGGGTAATGCAGAGTGCTACGATTGCTTAGCTGTTTCTAGCTTTGCATCTTTACCTGCCTGCTTTTTTTCAAAGCGCGAGATCCACCACCAAGCAAGACCAGAGAATACCGCTGTCATGAATACATTGATAAAGAAGGCTTGAACTAGGTCAACACCAGTTGGGAATGCAGACGCCGTCATACTCACAACGAAGATGCCGATAAGTACCGATACTACAGCCATACCTTGAACTCGAGTACCCATGCGGAAATCACGCGGTGTGTCGTCATGCTTCAAGCGGAATACAAAGTACGCCACCATGATGAAGATAGGCGGAAGCATTGCTGTACCAGCCGTTAGGTTGATTGCTGTGTTCATCATCTCTTGTACGGATTCTGAGCCGAAGCCGTTAGCCACAAGCATCACGAATACAAACGCGAACTGCCACCAAGCTGCACGTACTGGCACGCCGTGTTCGTTCAGCTCTGTTGTCTTCTCGCCGTAAACACCTTTAGGGATTTCAGAGAAGTGAATTTTTACTGGCGCTGCCGTCCACATCATCATCGAACCGAACATGGCAACGAATAGGATAATACCGACGAAGCGACCCGTTAAAGATGGTGAAATGTCGAAGTAGTTCGCCATACCTGTGAATATTTCAACCATGCCGCCAGCGTAGGTCAGTTCATCACGAGCAACGAATACGTTTACCAGTAGCGAGCCCACTGCGTACATTGCGCCGATTGCGATACCTGCACCAATGATAACCTTGATGAAAGACTTGTGACCGCCCTTCACATCGTTGAGGTAAGCGGCTGCGGTTTCAGCACCACCAGCTGCTTGGAAGATCCAACACATGATACCGAGCGTTGCCCAGTTGATGGTCGGTGTCATGGCTTCAAGCGTGATTGGTTCTACTGGCTCATGGTTGCCACCCAGTGCCATTAGTGCACCGATAACGTAGATTGTAAACAGAGCGAATACACCGTAGGCCACGATCTCGGCAATCTTACCTAGCCAGCTCGCACCTTTGGTTGAGATGTGTGTCGCTGCTGCAAACAGAGCAATCGAGATAGCCGAGGTGACGACTGGCGAGAAGGCGTATTCATAGCCCAACATCGCGTAAGACGCATAAGCGATGACGTTGGGTAGTAGGGATACAAACCAGAAAAGGTTTACGAACCAGTATAGGAACGAACCTAGGTAGGCGGCTTTTGAGCCGAGTGGTTTTTTAAGCCAGTCATACATGCCTGACTCAGAATTTTTATTTGCGGATACGAATTCAGCAATGATGAACACGAATGGAATAAAGTAAATAAGGGTAGCGAGCAAAAAGATAGGGGCTGAACTCAATCCCAATTCGATGTTGTTGTTTACAATGTTGCGAACGTTAAATACCGCTGCAAATGTCATGGAAAGCAGGGCAAATTTGCCTAACTTACCGCGTACTGATTCAGACATGGTGTCCTCCAAGGGTCACGTAATTATAGTCGTTATATCTTTAAGCTTCTTTGTAGGGGAAGAAGCTTAAAGGCGTAATGCAGTGTGATTGAGCAATGAACAGCAAGCTTCAGTCACACTGTGAATAGATCTTGTTGTTGCTACTTTCGGCTATTTGGCTTCGGTAGCTTGTTTTCGGTTATTTATTTAGCTTCAGTTACTTACTTATTAAGGAAGTAGCCGTCTTCTATGGTCACTTTCAGTACCACTTTGCGAACTCGGTTATCACCGTGAAAGCGGTAAGCTTTGCTGTTATCAAAGATTGCCACTTGGCCTGCAACTAACTCACGAGTCTCGCCGTTACCCATGAGGTGTTCACGGTCGGTTTCATCGCTGTAAGCTTGGGTCTGTTCAAGTTGAGACTTAGCTGCAAACTCAACCGTTTCACGACCTTCCAAGTAGTAGTGCACATCAAAGTAACGGCGGTGACCGGTGAAGTTTTCTGTGTTACGAGCCACGCCGTCTTCAATTATGTAAGCCAGTGAGTCACCTATTGAATACATCACGCCATCTTTGATGTTGCCGATGTTTTCAATCGCTTCTACACAGCGCTGCCATTTACGACCGTCGCGGTAAACGACTTTAAATTGCTCTAGGTTGTCTAAAACGATCATCGCTTATGCCTCGTTCTGTTGTGGTTGAGTTGTTGGCGTATTCGCCGTGAAGAACTCGTTACCAAAGTTGTGATTGATTAGGTGTTGTGCGTCGCAATCACCTGCTTGGAATGGAATCAGAGTTAGGCCGTAGCGGAACTCATCCATGTACACACGGTAAGAATCCAACACTTCACTGCCCCAAGAGTTTGAGCCTAAGCCCATCACTTGGTGGTCTAGATTTAGGGTGATGTAGCCACTCTTCTCCAGTTCAATCGTATGCTGTGCTTGATGCAGGTTTTGGTTGGTGTAGAACCATGCGCTGAAGTTGATTTCTTGCTGTGGTTTTACTGCAATACCATTACCCGCGCGGCTTGAAAGCGCAGCCCAGCGAACGTGTTGACGGTTGCCATTATTTTGTGGGAACGGGTAGTTCTCGAACATGTCAGCCACGGTGGATTGGTAAACATCAATCATGTTGGCTTGCTTGCTGTCTTGGTAGTTCTCTTCAGGGCCGCGGCCGTAGTATTGAACTTGGTCGAAGTCGCCATTAATGCCCATGTCGAAACCAATCACTGGAATCACGTGTGGGTAATCACCGTAGCGTTCGCCACTTAACTCAACGTTTAATTGACCTTCGGCACTGATCTGGTAGCGATATTCACAGCGCATACCGAAATCGAATACTGGTGGAGCAATGATGCTGGTGGTGGTGATCTCGACCTTGCCGTTGTTCTCTTCAACACTTAGCGTGCGGAAGTGCTCCTGCATGATCTGTAGGTGTGCCGGTTCCCAGTAACCATCGTGCTCTTGCTTATGGTTATCGATCATTGGCTTGAAGAAGTTCAGCTTAGGATCCGACTTAATCAGCTCTTCGCCATTGACTAACCATGACGTCAGTTTGCCATTCACTTTCGAGAAGTTCAGAGCAAAGTTGTGGCCTTTGATTAGGTAAGCTAAACGAGACTCTTCCACACTCAGTGCTGTCGCATTGTTGTTGGTGAAGACTTCTAGCTGTGCAGTATTCTCTTTCACTTGGAATTGGTACACCGCGATGTCGTGGTTCGCTTCGCTGTAAGGCGTGCGAGAATCTTTGCGCACCGTAAAGTTCACAAACACCTCACGCTCATCAAACTGTGGCAAGTTAAGCGTCAGTTCACGACTAGAGTTCTCAGCCAGTTCTTCAACCTTGATGTGTTGTACAGCAATGGTTTCACCCTCAGCGCGGATTTCCGCAGTGATGGTGTAGTCATCGATGTTTGAGAACCACAGCTTGTTGTCTACCGTGAAGGTGCCCGTTTGTGCATCGAAATCACGAAGCTTCACTGGGGCAATCACTTGCTTGTACTCTTTCAAGCCAGGGCCCGGCGTTTGGTCTGGGTAGATCAAGCCGTCCATGCAGAAGTTGTAGTTGTTCGGGTAGTCACCGTAGTCACCGCCGTACTTGTAGAATTCCGTCCCTGCTTCATCTCGCGCTAGAATGCCGTGGTCACACCATTCCCAAACATAGTGACCTTGAATCGCGTCATGCTTGTAGAACACGTTTTGGTATTCAGTTAAACCGCCCGGGCCATTACCCATTGCGTGTGCGTATTCACAGATAATGCGTGGTTTTTCGTGTGGGAATTCACCGAAGGCATTCATTAACTGAGCGCGTGAGTACATGGTTGAAATGATGTCGACCACTTCAGCATCACGGTCTTCTTCATAGTGAACCAGACGCGTGTCATCAATTGCTTTTGCAGCATCGTACATAGAGCGGATGTTACAGCCGTAGCCAGACTCGTTACCTAGTGACCACATGATGATAGAGGGGTGGTTCTTCTGAGCGTGAATATGGCGTTCGATACGTTCAACAAACACCGCTTCCCATGCCGGATCGTTAGTGATGCGGCTTAGGTCGCCAACGTTAGCAAAGCCGTGTGTTTCGACATCAGTTTCGCCCATCACGAATAGACCGTAGATATCACACAGTTCGTAGAAGCGTGGGTCATTCGGGTAGTGCGCCGTGCGTACTGAGTTGATGTTGTGCTGCTTCATCAACACTAAGTCTTTCTCTACGCGATCCATGCCAACCGCACGACCTTTGAGGTGGTCGTTGTCGTGACGGTTTACACCGTGCAGCATCACGTATTTGTTGTTGATGTAGAACAGACCATCGCGAACTTTGATGTCACGGAAACCAACACGTTGTGGAATCACTTCTAGCACTTTGCCATCGGCGTCTTTTAGCGTCAGCAATAGTTGGTAAAGGTATGGGGTTTCAGCGTTCCATTGAACAGGGTTCACCACATCGATAGAGAATTGAGTATTCGCATTGCCATCGACGCTTAAGTTATCTACTGAGCCTTGCGAGATAACTTGGCTGCCATCAAGCAATGCGTACTCAAGGGTTGCCTTGGTCGCTGTTGCTAGGTTTTCTAGGGCAACGTTGCAGGAAAGCGTCGCGCTTTGGTAAGCATTATCAAAATCAGTGCGAACCGTTAGGTCTTGAACGTGAAGTTGTTCTTTACCCACTAGGTAAACATCACGGAAGATACCGCCCGTCCACCACATGTCTTGGTCTTCAATGTAGGTGGAATCGGCCCACTGCATCACGCGAATAGAAAGTAGGTTGTTGCCTGCTTTTACCTGGCTAGAGATATCGAACTCAGCGGTTAAGCGGCTGCCTTTGCTAAAACCTACGTACTCGCCGTTTACGTAAACTTCGAAGTAAGTTTCAACGCCATCAAATTTAATGATGGTTTGTTTCTCGTCCCAGCTTTCGCCAAGGAAGAAAGAGCGTTGGTATGCGCCGGTTGGGTTGTCTGATGGTACGAAAGGCACATCAATTGGGAATGGGAAACCTTCATCTGTGTATTGAAGATCACCGTGTCCTTCCATTTGCCACATGTTTGGTACCGTGATATGGCCCCAGTCGCTCATTTCTTGAGAATAGAACGCTTCAGGCACCAATAGTGGGTTGGTGAAATAGTTGAAATTCCATTGGCCACTCAATAGTTGGAAGTGGCTGCTCAGTTCACGCTGAAATGTTTTTGCATTTTTTTCTGATGCGTAGGAGAAGAAGTATGCACGCGGTGCCATACGGTTCTCATGTAAGTTCAGGAAGTTTTCCCAGTTGTTCACGTTGCCTCTCTCTCGGTCTGAATGCAGTTTGCTGACCGACGTTCTTATGCGTAATTGGGTCGTAGTGAATACGAGTATTTTTGGATTGAGGTAATTATTAGTAAAAGTTTTACTAAATGAAATCAGTGAAAACGTTTTACTTTAACTTCATCACGTTTTTCATGGTCTTTTGGCTGTGCTGTGTGATCGACTTAAAAGATTGCTATGTGCTGATTGATGAAGCCGGTTAACGAGGGAGATATATGGAGATTGATGTCTGTGATGGACACAAAAAAGGCTGCTTTCAACCAAAGCAGCCTTTATTTATCTATTTGATATATTTAATTATTTTGTTGTATCACGCAGCTTAAGCTTACTTGGTACATAGACGCGTAATGGGATGGTTCGGCCGTCGCGTACTTTCTCAATCAGCAGGTTAACGCCTTGAATTCCCATCAGTTCAGAGTGAATACGAACAGTTGATAAAGATGGGAAGGTAAATTTAGCTGTTGGGATGTCATTCACACTGATCAGCGCAATATCTTCAGGAATGTTTAATCCGTGCTCATGAACGGCTCGTAAAACGCCAATTGCGATGGAATCTGACGCAATAAACATGGCTTTAGGGTAGTCGCCCGTCGCGAGCATCTGTTTTGCAAGCTTGTAACCTGAAGAGCTAGAGAAGTCACCGCGGTAGATGTCTTGCTCACTGACAACGTTCTTGAGGCTGCCATATTCAGCAAAGGCCACTTCGCGAATATCAGCAGTATTGATGTCGTCTTGACCGCCAATAAAGCCGATGCGTTGGTAGCCTTGGTTGATAAAGAAGTTGGTGATCTCTTTACTGATCAAAGCCAGGTCGATATCGACAGAATCATAAGGTTCTGAGTGATCGGTAAAATCAACATAACAGATATTATCGCTCAGCTTTTTGGCTTGCTCGATAACCTCTGGTGTCATTCTTCCGACCAATAAAATACCTGTTATCGGTGCGGAGTTTTTCTGTATTTTTCTTTCATAACAGTTGGTTAGCTTAACTTCCATTTTTTCGCATTGGGTTTCAATCCCGTGGCGAATCGATAGGTAGTAAGGGTCATTAACCTCAGCTTCTTGCTTGTAGTTATACAGTGCTAGGAAGTGATGGTTTTGCTTTTTATTGCTAACCGTTTTTCGTGAACTGCTGGTTTTGTACTCCAACTTCTCTGCAATTTCAAAGATACGCCTTTTGGTCTCTTCCTTGACGCTTAATGTTGGATCTTCATTAAGAACCCTTGAAACTGTCGCCAATGATACATTCGCTTCAGCCGCGATATCTTTTAACGTTGCCATACTCACTTCCTGTTGTTGGAACATTGCGCTGCTTTGACATTGAGTAAAAAAGCAATGCACCTCTTTATTCACCAGACCTATTGTAATCAAACTGGAAACCATTGCATCAACTTTTAGTAAAATAAACAGATCCCGCCTCTGTGATGTTTCAAGTCCAAATGTCGTTCATTATCTTATTAAAATTCAATGCATTATTGATTAAGTATTCAAGGTTGCCTCCCTATCACCATCACTAACCGTTATGAAAGCTGTGTAAACGTTTACACTCCGTGAGTTTGATCACGGAATTGTAGTCAAAATGGCTGCTACTATTTCTGACATACGGAGCTACTGAGCTGAATGTCAGTTCGAGTTAGCCCACGAATGACGACAAAGAGAGGTTGATTGTGAAAGTACTGGTTACGGGCGGCATGGGTTACATCGGAAGTCATACATGCATTCAAATGATACAGGCAGGTATGGAGCCAATCATTGTTGACAACCTTTGCAACAGCAAAGAGCTAGTGCTGGAGCGAATCGAATCGCTAACGGGTAAGCGACCAACGTTTTATCTTGGCGACATTCGTGAGCAATCTTTTTTAGATAGCGTGTTTGCAGAAAATGATATCCAAGCTGTGATTCACTTCGCAGGCCTGAAAGCGGTAGGGGAGTCGGTGGCTAAACCTTTGGAGTATTACGATAACAACGTTAATGGTTCATTAGTGTTAGCGCGAAGCATGAAGAAAGCGGGCGTGAAAAGCATCGTATTTAGTTCTTCGGCTACCGTTTACGGTGACCCAGAAGTAGTGCCGATTACTGAAACTTCACCAACTGGCGCGACAACTAACCCGTATGGTCGCAGCAAATATATGGTGGAAGAGTGCTTAAGTGATCTGTTCAACGCGGAGAACGATTGGAGCGTGACGTTACTGCGTTACTTCAATCCAGTCGGCGCACATCCATCGGGCACTATGGGTGAAGACCCACAAGGTATCCCAAATAATTTAATGCCGTTTATCGCTCAAGTAGCCGTCGGTCGCCGTGAAAAACTGGCTGTTTTTGGAAACGATTACCCAACCGTCGATGGCACAGGGGTCCGGGACTATATTCATGTCATGGATTTAGCGGACGGCCATGTCGCAGCACTAAAAGCGGTTGGCGAGAAAGCAGGGTTACACATTTACAATCTCGGTACAGGCAAAGGTTCAAGCGTACTCGAGATGGTTGAAGCCTTCGCACAAGCGTCTGGCAAACCGGTTCCTTATGAACTTTGTCCACGCCGTGCAGGTGATATTGCCGAATGTTGGGCAAGCACCGAAAAAGCCGAGCGTGAACTTGGTTGGAAGGCGACGCGCAGCGTGATGGAGATGACGGCGGATACGTGGAACTGGCAGTCGAATAACCCGAACGGCTATTAACCTGTGTAATTGAAGCTGCCTAGCTGCAACTCCAATTTCTTTGGGGAAGGCAAAGACAAGATATGAAAAAAGAGAGATTCCAGATATCTCGATCCTCGATTCTGGAGTGACAAAATTTAACGCTACGGTTCTAAACGTCATTCCCTACCGCAAGTAACGAGCGTGATAGGGAATCTCCTCGCAGAAGAATGATTCATCTTGGTGAATTGACCAAGACACAAAATTTGAGAGCAATCTAAGCATGTCAAAAGTTGAATTTAACCCAGTAGACCATCCGCACCGCCGTTATAACCCATTAACGGGTCAGTGGATCTTAGTTTCACCGCACCGAGCAAAACGTCCTTGGAGTGGTCAAGATGAGAAACCCTCAACCGCGCAGCTTCCTGCGTATGAGAAAGAGTGTTTCTTGTGCCCAACCAATACGCGTATCTCGGGCGATGAAAACCCAGATTACGATGGTACTTATGTATTCAGTAATGATTTCGCGGCGTTGATGCCTGATTCACCTGATGCTCCAGAGTCTGATAACCCTCTATTCAAGACTCAGGGTGTACGTGGGTTGAGCCGCGTGATCTGTTTTTCTCCGGACCACAGCAAAACGCTGCCGGAGCTTCCAATCAATAAGATTCGCGGTGTTATCAATACCTGGAATGAACAGATTGAAGAGCTAGGTAAAGACTACCTGTGGGTTCAAGCGTTTGAAAACAAAGGTGAGACCATGGGCTGTTCTCAGCCACACCCACACGGTCAAATCTGGGCAAACAGCTTTTTACCTAACGAGATTGAACGCAAAGACAAATTGCTAAAAGAGTACTTTGCGCAACAAGGTACAAACTTATTAGTGGATTACGTTGAAGCTGAAATGAAAGACGGCTCTCGCACTGTGGTTGAAACGGAACATTGGATTGCCGTGGTGCCTTACTGGGCAGCGTGGCCTTTTGAAACCATGTTGCTACCTAAAACACACATCCGCCGTATGAGTGAACTGACGGACGCGCAGCGTGATGATTTAGCGGTTGCGATTAAGAAGCTGACCAGTCGTTACGACAATTTGTTCCAATGCTCATTCCCTTACTCAATGGGCTGGCATTATGCACCGTTCTTCGAAGAAGGCACCGACATCGATCACTGGCAACTGCATGCATTGTTCTACCCGCCACTGTTACGCAGTGCTTCGGTTCGTAAGTTCATGGTTGGCTACGAAATGTTAGCAGAGTCTCAGCGTGATTTAACCGCAGAACAAGCAGCGCAACGTCTGCGTGATTTGAGTGACGTTCACTACAAAGAGCAGGAATAGCCTGTTTCGTTGATAGTAAAACTAATCGATAACTCGGTTACTAAATAAAAAAGCGAGATTCCTGATATCTCGTTCCTCGATTCTGGAATGACGGCAGGTGAAAGGCCTATAAGTTAGGAGCTTAGGGTTTTAGAAGCTTAGACGCCGATGTTGTCATTCCCTACCGTGAGAGAGGAACGAAATAGGGAATCGAAGAGAATTAAAGTGGCGCCGTAAAGGGGCCATAACCATTTGATTAAAGAGTTTAAGCAGAGAGTTTACTTATGTCTGATCTAATCCAAAATGTGAAAGCATCTTTTGAGCAAGTCCTTGGTTACCAAGCGACTCATATTATCCAAGCGCCAGGTCGTGTGAACCTGATTGGGGAGCACACTGACTACAACGACGGTTTTGTTCTACCGTGTGCCATTAACTACCAAACGGTCGTTGCAGCGGCTAAGCGTGACGACAATATTGTGCGCGTAGTATCAGTGGACTACGGCAATGCCGTGGATGAGTTCGATTTAACGCAAGCGATCACATTTCAACAAGACAAGATGTGGGCGAACTACATTCGTGGTGTAGTGAAGTGCTTAAAAGGTCGCGGTTTTGAATTTACAGGTGCCGATATCTCGGTAACGGGCAACGTGCCTCAAGGTGCCGGTTTAAGTTCTTCTGCGGCACTGGAAGTGGTGATTGGTCAGACATTCAAGGTGCTTTATAACCTAGAGATCAGCCAAGCCGAAGTCGCGTTAAATGGTCAGCAAGCTGAAAACGAATTTGTGGGTTGTAATTGCGGCATCATGGACCAAATGATCTCTGCAGAAGGTCGCGCAAATCACGCGATGCTTTTGGATTGTCGTAGCCTAGAAACTCAAGCGGTTTCAATGCCTGAAGACATGGCTGTGGTGATCATTAACTCGAACAAGAAACGTGGCTTGGTCGACAGCGAATACAACACGCGTCGTGAGCAGTGTGAAGAAGCGGCGTGCATCTTCGGTGTTCCGGCACTTCGTGATGTGACCATTGAACAATTCAAAGCGAAAGAGTCTGAGTTAGATGAAATGGTCGCAAAACGTGCTCGTCACGTGATTACTGAAAATGACCGTACCGTTGAAGCGGCTCAAGCTCTGCGAACCCATGACATGAAGCGTATGGGTGAGCTGATGGCTGAATCGCATGCATCAATGCGTGATGATTTTGAAATCACGGTCAAAGAGATTGATACGTTGGTTGATATGGTCAAAGAAGTGATCGGTAATCAAGGTGGCGTGCGTATGACCGGCGGTGGTTTCGGGGGCTGTATTGTGGCATTGGTTCCACCTGCGTTGGTTGATGAAATCAAAACAACCGTTGAACAGAAATATCAAGCAGCGACGGGTCTAAAAGAATCAATTTATGTGTGCCAAGCGAAAGACGGCGCAGGCTTAGTTGAAGTAATCTAACGGCTTCGAGACTTAATATAGAGCTTACCAAGTAAAAAGATCATGGTAGGCCAAATGCTAAAGCCTTTACCTCAAGGTAGAGGCTTTTTACTGGCAGTAGAAGGAATTTAGAATGACACAAGCGCAAAACCTGCATCAATCCATGACGCAGACTCCAGCCTATGATGGCCAACCCGCTCAGTTAGTGACGCTATCAAATACGCATGGCATGCAAGTGACATTCATGGATATTGGCGCAACGTGGTTGAGCTGTATCTTGCCAGTAAAGGGAAATAAAAGAGAGGTTTTGTTGGGTGTAAACTCAATGGAGAACTTCGAGAAACAAGCCAGCTATATGGGCACAACCGTTGGCCGTTATGCAAATCGCATTGCTAATGGTCGCTTCAAAATGGATGGTCAGAACTACAAGCTGGAAACCAACCAAGCGGGCAATACCTTGCACGGTGGCCCGAATGGTTTTGATAAACGTCGTTGGAATATTGCCGAGCAAACCGAAACGTCAGTGGTGTTTACGCTAGAGTCTGCTGATGGCGACCAAGGCTTTCCGGGGAATTTGAATGTGTCGGTGCGTTATGAACTCACTGAAGGTAATCGAGTTTCCATTCATTACTTGGCAACGACAGACAAGCCGACCGTGGTTAACCTAACGAATCATGCGTACTTCAATCTACTTGGTGCAGAAACCGGGCACGATTGCTTGTCACACATTGTCAGCATCAACGCCGATCAATTCTTGCCGACCAATTCGGTAGGCATTCCATTAGGCAACCTTAAATCGGTGAAATCGACCAGCTTCGACTTCAATCAGCCTATGATGATCTCAGAGCGTTTGTTGGGTGATGAACAGCAGAAAGCAGCAAAGGGGTACGACCACTCTTTCTTGTTGGCTGATGGCTGTAAGCGCACTCAATGCGCCGCGACCGTAACGTCACCAGATGCGCTCGTCACACTAAAAGTCTTTTCAACCAAACCTGCGATGCAGTTATACACCGGAAACTGGCTTGGTGGTACACCAAACCGAAGTGGTGGCAGCTATGAAGACTACGCGGGGTTGGCGCTAGAAACCCAGTTCTTACCTGACTCTCCTAACCACCCAGAGTGGAAGCAGGACAGTTGTATTCTCAAGCCTGAACAAGAATATAACTACCGTACCTGTTACCAGTTTGAATTTTCGGGGGATTCTTCAAACTAGTACGCTCTGGCTTAAAGCGGTTACGCGAATGTCTTTTGCTCGTGAATAGAACGATGTGAATCATCACATTGTTCTTGGGGGATGAGTAAAAGTGGCGCTCAACAAGAGGGCGGTTGATTCAGCGTGATTGTTGAGTCTCTGAGTAAGGTAGGAAAGCCCTAACAGACTAAAGTGTTTCTGTTAGGGCTTTTTTTTGTTTGCTGTTTAGTCCGTTGACCAGAACTTAGATTTTCTCTACCGAATTACGGCGTACCAAAGTCGGAGAGAACATCATTGGCTCAGTTGAGGTGTTTTCACCTTTGGCTAAGTGCAGCGCGAGTCGTGTCGCTTTCTCCGCCATCATCTGAATTGGATAGCGAATAGTAGTCAGCCTTGGATGAACATAGCGGGCAATCAAGCCATCATCGAAACCGATGATCGACATTGTGTCCGGTGCTTGAATACCGTTTTCATCAAGCACAGACAAAGCACCTGCTGCCATGTAATCGTTGTACGCTACAATGCCGGTGATTGGCAGTGATTTAGTCAAAAGGTTGGTCATGGCGTATTCGCCACCGTCACTGGTGGGAGTCGAGTACTCAATATAGTTGTCCGATAGTGCTATTTTGTAATCTGAGAGTGCTGACAAGTAACCTTGTACACGCTCATCAGCATCTTCAATGCTGTGCGATGAAGCGATACAGGCAATATTGTTATGACCATGGCGAATCAAGTATTCCGTCGCAAGATACGCGCCTTTCTTGTTGTCCAAAAAAATACAACGGTTGGCAATCTCAGCAATATAACGATTGATCAGTACCAAGCCCTTGACCTCTTTGGCGTAGGCAATCAGCTCTTCGTCAGTGAGTCCTTTCGAGTGGATCACCAAGGCATCGCAGCGACTATTAATCAGTAATTCAATTGCTTGTCTTTCTTCTTCACGATCGTGTGAGCCATTACCGACGAGGATGTGTTTTCCGTTCTCACGAGCAACATTATCGACAGCTTTAACCAGCGTGCCAAAGAAGGGATCGGAGATATCACCAACCAACACACCGACAGTATTGGTACTCTGGCTTACCAGCGCGCGAGCATTGGCATTCGGGCGATAACCGAGTTTAGACATCGCTTTAGTGACGGACTCAATTGAGTTTGCGCTTGCTTTCGGAGACTTATTTACGACTCGAGATACCGTTGCAACAGAAACTCCCGCTTCCTTTGCTACATCTTTAATGGTTGCCATGAGGGACCTTTCGTGGGCTAAATAACGTTAACCGGAGTATTAAACACCCATTGTGTAATAAGTGCAATTATCACCATTTTTATATTGCGATGAATTCACCATTACTCTATGAATTTATTGAATATATGTGAAGTGTAAACGTTATCTTCTATAGGTCAGTGTTTGAATCGATTGGCTGCAACAAAACAAAAATCGCGGTCATCGATGCGACCGCGATTTTAGAGTTTATGTTTTATTGTACAGACCTAGAACATGGCATTAGGAAAACTAGTTGTTGTTCATCCAGTCGACCATTTGAGTTCTATAAACGTCACTATTGCCACCGAAAATAGCTTGTACACCAGTGCCCACTCGCACGACACCTGCTGCGCCTAGCGCTTTCAATTTTTCTTCGTCGACTTTGTCTTGCTCGTCGACTTGGATTCTCAAGCGAGTGATACACGCATCTGTGCTCAAGATATTTTGCTTGCCCCCAAATGCGCTGACCAATTCACGGGCAAACTCTGAGCTTGTGTCATTGATTGCTTTGCTGTTGTCTTCTTCTTCACGGCCTGGTGTTTTGAGATCGAATCTCTTAATAAACCAAGTGAAAACTATGTAGTACAGCACTGCGTAAGCCAAACCTAGTGGTATGATCATCCAGCCTTTGGTTGAGATACCAAAGAAGGTCACGTAATCGATAAGACCCGCACTAAAGCTGTAGCCATGTTTGACACCCAGAATAATACACAGTGGATAAGCGAGCCCTGCAATGATCGCGTGAATCACGTAAAGCGCTGGTGAGATGAATAAGAACGCAAACTCAATAGGCTCTGTGATACCGGTTAGGAATGATGTCAGTGCAGCTGAGACCATGATGCCCATGACTTTGGTGCGATTCTTTGGTTTCGCAGCTCGGCCAATTGCAATTGCAGCGGCAGGAAGGCCAAACATCTTAAATAAGTAGCCACCAGCTAGGTTGCCCGCATTGGGATCGCCAGCGAAGAAGCGAGGAATTTCCCCATGGAATGCTTGGCCAGCTGCGTTTACAAACTCACCCGCTTGAAGTTGAATAATCACGTTAATCACATGGTGCAGACCAAATGGAATCAACGCTCGCTCAGCGGTGCCGTAAGCCCAGAATGCCACCAATGGATTTTGTTCCGTAGCCCAGGTGCCAAACCAATCAATGCCAGCACCGATTGGTTGCCAAATAAATGCAATGGCGACGCCCAAGAACAGCATAGAAAATGACGTTACGATTGGAACAAATCGCTTACCAGCAAAGAAGGCCAAATAAGCGGGCATCTTAATGGTGTAGAAGCGGTTAAACATATACGCACCAACCGCACCAGAGATGATGCCGCCAAGAACACCCGTGTCGATATGATCTACACCCAGCACGCCTGCCATGACTTTCAGTGTCGCCACCAGAACGTAATAACCGATACCTCCCGCTACCGCACTGACACCGTCATTGTTGGTGAATGAAATCGCCACACCTAATGCAAAAATCAATGGCAGGTTACCGAAGACTGCGCCACCGGCTTCTGCCATTAACTCAGAAACCACCGGTGGAATAAACCCAAATTGTGCCGAGCCAATGCCCAATAAAATACCCGCTGCGGGCATTGAGGCTATGGGCAACATCAAGGCTTTACCTACTTTAGACAAGTTGGCAAAAAAGTTAGCAAACATAAATATACTCCAATTTGTTATATAAAATTTGGGGTGCAATATCATCGATAAGTAATGGCAAAAAGGGGATTAGCGATAGCAGCGAAATTATGGTTTGCAGGGGGTAGGAGCATAAACATAAAGTAGGTTGCTATCGCTAAAGCTTTTAAAGAGTGAATTTACCGTTGGCGGAGAGGCTTTTGTTGCGAATGCTTTTTGCATTCAACAATCGATGAATTATCTTCGCCTGAATTACTCAACCGTAGGGCTGCACTAGAACTTAGTTTATTTTTGCTAAAAATGAGGAATATAAAAAGAGTGTGTTTTTTATATTTCAAGTTCCCCATAATGGTGTTTTTAGACGATTTTACTTGACTGGGCCATGATTAAACTAATATAAGGAACTTAAACTTAGCTTTGGAGTGCCTATTTTGGATGGTATTAACCTTTTTCGATATTACGAACGGCTAGAAGAATTTGAATTATTGCTCGAGCATGCCGTCACACTTGCAGAGACTGCAGACAAGATGTGCACCAGTCCACGGCATGCGCGTACCATCCTTAAACAGATGACGGAACGTAAGTGGGTTGCTTGGATGCCACGAGTCGGGCGAAATCAGCGTTCGACTCTCATTCGTCGCATCGGCCGCACCGAGGTGAAGCGCTCTATTGCCTTGGAGTGGATCAAAGAGAGCAAATACGACCGGGCTCTGGAGTTTCTTGAATACAATCAAGTGGTTTTCGAACAGTTGTTGAAGCAGACTTCTGGAGCACAAGTGACAGAAGGCAAAGTGAGTGTACAATTGACTTATAATCGGCCATTTGCTGCTCTTATTCCGACAATGCCGCATCGTAATAGTGAGCGCTATTTGATTCGTCAAATCCATTCTTGTTTGGTTTCAATGAACTCAGAAGGCGATTTGATTCCTAATATTGCACACCATTGGGAAGCCGATGAAAATTGGACAGTGTGGACGTTTTATCTTCGTCCTTCCGTGAGCTTTCATTCGGGTGGCAAAGTTGATGCTGAGGTTGTCTCGCAACTATTACTTGAACTACAAGCACTGCCTTATTATCGAAATGAACTCTATCACCTTGAAGCCATCACGGTTGAAACGCCTTATCGATTTTCTGTTCATCTCAGTCGAAGTGATAAAGGCTTTGCTGCGTTGATGAGTGATTTAAAGTACTCGCTCCAACCACCGGAACAACTCAAACACGCATCATCTAATGTTGTTGGTTGCGGTATATTTTCCCTTGAAATGCACTCAGACAGCAAGCTGACCTTAGCGGCTAATGAGCACTTTCATGGTTTCCGATCTTTGACGGATAAAGTGACGATTTGGTCTTTAAATTCGTCCTTGGATAACCATGAACAAGCCTCTGGTGATTCATGTGGTGTGCCTGACACAGAGCCGTATTCTAAAAAAATCATCACCAATGCGAGCAGTGAGTTCAATAAAAGTGCATTGGAAAGCCATCATACGCCAGACTTGCAACATACCGCATCAAGAGATCGGATTGAGGAAGGGTGTCTGTTTATTATTTTCAATCAAAACAACCCAAGCTTATCTTACCCTCAGCGTCGTTGGTTGAGCGAGCGACTAAACGGAGAGGAAATTTGGCGCCAGCTCGAACTTAATGAAACGACATTTGGAGCCGAAATAGCGCACAACTTCTTCCCTTTCTGGCATAACGTTAAACAGATCAGAAGCCAACAAACCGAATTGCCTCGCTCAGTTCAGATTGCCTGCTATTCCCACTTAGGGGTTCAACGCAGCGCCAAAGCTGCGGCACAAATATTGTCGAAGGCTGGCATTGAAGCGCAGATCAATCTCTACTCTTTTGAAGTGTTCATAGAGAAAGCACAGGGTGATGGCTTCACTGAAGAGATCGTCATGAGTAGCCTTAATCTTGATGATAACCGCCAAGTGTCGGCTCTGTTGTACTTTTTGAGTGATCCTGTTCTGCATGCCACAATTGGATCTGATGTGAGTGAATGGCTGGTGGTTGAGCTTAACCGTATCCGAGAGAATTTCTCACCCAACGAATACCTCAATCAACTCGAGCAACTAGGCTCTGTTCTTATCTACGAAGGCTTAATTACTCCGATGCTCCACCATAGGCAAACGCTCAGCTTTCTCGATATCTTTAAAGGCGTGAAAATCACCGCTTGGGGTTGGCCAAAATTGAGTGAGATCTGGTAACAGTTACTGACAACTTTTATGCTCTTTACTTCGCAGTAATGAGAGCTTTACCACTTGTAATTATTAGACTTAATGTTAGTGTAAATATTTATAGTTTACTTAATTTTAGTAAATATCGTTCTAGGTAAAAAGTAGCTCAATATAGGATGTGAGAAATGGATACTGTCTCTTATGGTGACTTTGCTAAGTTAGAAATGCGTGTGGGTAAGATCGTTGAGGTTGTGCGTCATGAAAACGCGGATAAGCTGTACATCGTGCAAGTGGATGTCGGTGACAAGACGCTGCAAACGGTGACCAGTTTAGTTCCTTACTACACAGAACAAGAGTTGATGGGCAAGCAGGTTGTTGTTTTGTGCAATCTAGCGAAGGCGAAGATGAGAGGCCACACTTCTGAGTGCATGTTGCTATGTGCCGAAACGGAAGATGAATCTGAAAGTGTATTGCTGACACCGGAGCGTGCGATGCCTGCAGGTATTCGAGTCGTTTAAGCGCGCTTTAGGTTGGAGAGCCAATGTGTGCACCAACCTAAATGAACTCGCTTTGAAGGGCAATTGGCTATCTAGAGCAACTCGCTGCGCACGGTCATTATCAAACCATCAATCACACTGTGGTGGTGATCGGAAACCCCGGCAAGGTTGCCGTATTTAGGCTGGTGGCGATCATTTTCTAATGGGTGATGCCAACCTTGCGTGTGTTTAATAAAGCGTTCCGCAAAGCTTTCAGACACCTCTAAACATCCTGCCAATACCGTATCGACATAGGTTTGAACGATAGGGCTGTTTTCGCAAGGTGCTTCAATCTCGTCTTTGATGTATACCCAGATCGCTTGATCCTGCTTGAACTCATCTTGGCTTTCGATCTGAGAAGCCTTTAATTTAATTCGGTGATAGCCACGCTCACGTCGATCAAATTCAGCCAGTGCAATATCATCCACTTCAAGCAACACACCATTGACTTGTCCCTTGCCAAGATTGACGATCAAAGGTGATAACACATAGCTGTCATCGATCTTGCTCCAATGGCGCACTAAGCCATGAACAATCGCAGGGATCGCTTGCCCTGTCTGACCGGTAAGCTGGCGTGAACATGAGTTGATTAAGCTGCCATAACCAAAAATATACATCGCATTCCTTGTCTGAGATCTTCCATTTAAGTTTTAGTCTTACTATATGTGGCGAGATACAAAAAGTCAGTAAGTTTCTATTTATACATTTATATGTCTTTATGACTCTTTCCGTTGTGTTTTTTTGACTTGTTTATTGGCTAGTAAATATCGTGAGTCGCTGTTTTTACTGGTTTTATCTAATTGGCGCGTTTCATGCAATGTGATCTGCATATTGCATCGGATTTTATGCACACCAAATTTGGTTTAGGTAATACCTTGACCACTTATCTGAGAATGGGGAACGAGTTTGTTAAATATCACAGATAAAAGTGTAGAAGAGGCGATTCCTGCCTATCTTCGTTTGGGGTTTAGACCTTTCTTCTTTTTAGGCAGTCTCTATGCTGTGATCGCGATTGTGGCTTGGGTTATCATGTTCCAAAACGGTCAGCCAGAGATTTTAAAAGTTCCCGCACTGTGGTGGCACGTGCATGAAATGCTGTTTGGTTTCTCGATGGCGATTGTGGTCGGCTTTGTGTTAACGGCGGTACAAACGTGGACAGGGGTAAACGGAACCAAGCACTATCGGTTGGCAGCGCTAGTGGGCTTATGGCTCACTCCTCGTATTCTGTTTTGGACCTCCGCACCGTTATGGCTGATCTCGTCGGTTGAGGCGCTGTTCTTAATCTTCGCCGTTTACGAAATGGGTTTCCGAGTCGTTAAATCGAAAGGTTGGAAGAACCTGTTCTTTGTGCCACTGTTTATATTGGCTATCGTGGCGAACTTTGCGAGTTACGCGACCATTAAGGGGATGCCTCCATTCCCATCGTCTGCCGTTTGGCAGGCCATGTTGTGGTGGTTTACCTTGCTGCTGTCTGTAATGGGTGGACGAGTGATTCCATTCTTTACGGCGCGTCGCTTTGATTTTGAAAAAGCTCAGCCCTTGGTTTGGTTGGAATGGCTCGCCAATCTACCTTTAGTGGCGTTATTTGTGTTGAGCTTCTTCCCATTGACTTTTGCTCAAGTTGGTCATGAGTTGATGGTATTTGCAGGGGTGGCTCAATTGGTACGCTTCATTCGCTGGAAACCGTGGACGACATTGTCAGAACCTTTGGTGTGGTCACTGCATGCGGCTTACCTTTGTATCCCTCTCAGTTTGCTATTACGTGGTTTATTAGACAACCCGTTCGCAAGCCATAACATGTTGCACTTGTTTGCGATTGGTGGTTTGAGTGGGTTAATTTTGGCGATGATTACGCGCGTGACCATGGGGCATACCGGTCGTGCTATCTATAAAGGGCCGAGTATGGCTTTGGCGTTCTCAGCTATTTTTATTGCGGCACTCGTTCGTAGTGTAGGTGTGACTTTCTTTCCGGCGTATTTATTTGAGATGGTCAACATCAGCGCGGGTTTATGGACGTTAGCGTTCGGTCTGTTTATCTGGAAATTTGGCATGATGCTGTTAACGCCAAGAGTGGATGGTCACCCGGGTTAATCGGGGCACGGCTAAACCTGAACGGTGATTAACTTGGACCATGATGAAAGGAAGTGTTGGTTCTCAAGTTTGTGATATCTCGCTAAAAAAGCTCTGTTTTAGGCGAATGAGTTAAGCTGTGATTGAGAATAGACCTCGTAAATCGGTGACATCAGTGAGTTCTTAGCGAATCGAAATGATCCGCAAACGATTTGCAGTTGAAGAGTGTGATCCGCGGCAAATATTTGCAGCAATATTTATTGATTTGTGCTCTAATACCGCGCTTACCAAGGGATGGTGTTAAAAGATGCTCACTTAGATTGAGTTATCAAAGTTGACCGATCCCTTAATGATCTCCCTTAGGAAAAATAGAACATGTCTAAGAACAAAAAATTTGATATCCGCCTAACAGAAAAACGCAACGGTTGGTGCGCAGAGATTACTCGTCAAGTGACATCTCGCAGCACAACGGTATCTAAGCGTGAGTCTGGTTTCGAAACCGAAGCTCTAGCGCAAGAGTGGGCAGAAAAAGAGCTCGCCTCTTTCATCGCTAACCAAGCTGAACGTAATGAACGTAAATCAGAGCAGCGCAAAGAGCGTGACGAACTGCGTCACACTAAAGAGCTTAAAGCAGAACAAGCTCGTGAAGCTCGTGCTAAAGCGCGTGCCGAAGAGGAAGACGCTGAGTAATTCAGTGCATGACAAATTGATTGTTCCCTTAATTTTAAGATAAGGGAACAATAAAAAGGCCCCAAGATATGAAGTGACCCCATAAAGTTGGACATTTCTGTTAAGCGGCTTTCAAGGCCTGAGTTCGATATTCTATCGGAGTCAGGCCTTTTAGTTTCACTTTTATACGTTTGGTATTGTAGTACTCGATGTATTCTTTAATTTTCTCTATCAGTGCATCTGCATCTTCAAAGC